>CAHJWV010000536.1 GCA_903643055.1 Burkholderiales bacterium
CCGTACCTGGTGTTGCACCAGCGGCTGGTCGCCAAAGATCTTCAGGCGGCGGATTGATTGGTCCAGGAGGTACGGTTGAGTCTGTTACTGACCAATGAATTTGGCCATGCAGTGCGACTTTCGTTCCTTCGCACCTCTGACCAAATCTCAAGTCAATGGCGGTAACTTCACTCCCGCTATAAACGATTTTGTCAACAGCAAACCATCCTCGCTCCAGAGTGCATCCACGGCCATCACCAGTCCAGCTCATCCCGCCTCGAACTGGATTGCCAGCGGATAACTCTGAGTAGTAGCCAGGCTCAATTCTTGTCAGTGAGTTCATCACCCAAAATCCGCCATTCCAGAATGTGTCACCCACTACACGAACAGACACGCCACGAGATCCTGGATCCACTGAAATTCGCGAGTTTGCTGGCGTCAAAGTGAGCGCCTTCCCTTCCAAGATCGGCTCTCCAACTTCACTGTTGAGGTAAATATAGTTTCCGCTTTTGGGTGTGCTCCCAGGTTGCGGCTTCCACAGACCGTCCGGTGGAAGGTTGATCGGTCCTGGCGGAGCCGTTTTGTCATCAGCACGCCAATGGATCTTGCCTCTAAGTGCAGGAGTAGCACCTTGGCAACGCTGTTCGAAACGCACGTCGATGGCAGAAATCACATTGTCTTCATACGTCACGGCATCAACAACAAACCACCCACTCACTCGGCCGCAACTTCCACCTGGCCCACTCCAATCCAAACTTCCTTTCGTCGGATTTTGAAAAATATTCGCGCGCACTTCAGCGTAATAGCCTGGTTGTAGTTGAGCCAGTGACTCCATGGCGCTGAAAGTACCGCTCCAAAAAGCGTTCCCACTTATCGTCATCGATAAATATTTGTCTCTTGAGTTAACAACAATCGTCGAATCCAACGGCGTGTGAACCCAGACCTTCCCTTGTCCAACATACTCACCCGCTTCACTGGCAAGGTAAACATAGTTGCCATTACGAGGAGTTGCGCCAGCACTGGGTTCCCACAAGTTGGAGGGGGGTGGAAACACTGGACCAGGTGGCGTGGTCGTATCTGCAACTGTCCAATGAAGCTTGCCGCGCAGAGCGGGCTTAGCGCCTTCACAATGCTGCTCGAAACGCACATCGAGCGCAGAAATTGCATCATTTTCATAGGTGATGCTGTCGATGACGAACCATCCATTCAATCGATTGCACCCTCCGCCTGGACCATTCCAATCCAAGCCTCCTCTCGTTGGATTGTGGTAAGGAGCGCGAATGACTTGAGGGTAATAACCGGGTTGCAGCTTGCTAAGGGTATACATCGGCTGCAATGTTCCGCTCCAACTTTCATCTCCGAGAACACGAACAGATACGCCTCCCTCAGGAGTTGCCTCAACGCTGATCAGCGAGTCCAAGGGCGTACGAAGATAGGTTCGGCCTTGTCCAACATAATCGTCACTTTCGCTGTTGAAGTAAGCGTAGTTTCCGTGTGACGGAGTCGTTCCTGCAGAAGGAGACCACAGTTGCGGAGGAGGATTGACAGGCCCAGGAGGGACCGTTTTGTCCTGTTCATTCCAACGAATGCGCCCCCGAAATGCCGCCTTGCCGCCTTCGCAATGCTGCTCAAAGCTCAAATCGAGTGCGGTAACACGGTCTTTTTCGTACGCCACGGAATTGATCGTGAAAGCACCTGTTGACTCATTGCACCCACGACCATTTCCACCGACATCCAGGCCGGGGTTTGACCCGTTGAACGAATATCGCTGAGCGCCTTCATATATCCCTTTTTTCAGACGTGCCGCTGCTTTGGGCATTTGAAAATCAAAACGCCAATTCTCATCGCCATTCACCAAAAAAAACGCGTGACCACCGTCCGCAGAAAGCTTGAACCAAGCGTTGGTTTGCGTATAGCTGTACGACTTGCCGTCGCCGATGTAATCCCCGGCATCACTCTGCAGAGTCACCGAGTTCTTTGTTGCCGCTTGAGCCAACGCATGCGGCCCACCGTTGGCGAGCGTTTCAGGCTCGTCCGAGCCGCCTCCACCGCAAGCCACCAATGCGGCAGCCAACAGCGTCGCGGCGAAATGCCGCGACATCGTTCTAATGTTCATCTTCTCTCCCTTGTTATCAACCGCAAGCATGCGGCGGAGAGAGATGTTAGCCAAAAATCAGGATTTCCGGGAAGACCTTGGCACGCCCCGAAGCCCGCTCATTCAGCGGCGATGAGACATGCCAACTGGCCTTGACTTAGGTCACGCCGCCGTCTCCGCAAACAGCTCCCGCCCGATCAGCATGCGGCGAATTTCGGAGGTGCCGGCACCGATCTCGTAGAGCTTGGCGTCGCGCCACAGGCGGCCGAGCGGATAGTCGTTGATGTAGCCGTTGCCACCGAAGATCTGGATGCCTTCGCCGGCCATCCAGGTCGCCTTCTCGGCGCACCAGAGGATCACGCTGGCGCAGTCTTTCCGCACTTGCCGCACATGTTCGCTGCCCAAGGCGTCGAGGTTTTTGCCGACGGTGTAGCAATAAGCCCGCGCGGCTTGCAGCACGGTGTACATGTCGGCCACCTTGCCCTGGATCAACTGGAATTCGCCGATGCTTTGGCCGAACTGCTTGCGGTCGTGGATGTAAGGCACAACGTTGTCCATCACCGCCTGCATGATGCCGATCGGCCCGGCGGCCAGCACCGCGCGCTCGTAGTCGAGGCCGCTCATCAGCACCTTCGCGCCACCGTTCACCGCGCCCAGCACGTTCTCGGCGGGCACTTCGACGTTATCGAACACCAGCTCGCCGGTATGGCTGCCGCGCATGCCCAGCTTGTCGAGCTTTTGCGCGATCGAAAAGCCCTTCATGCCCTTTTCGATCAGGAAGGCGGTGATGCTGCGGGCACCACCGTTCGAAGCAGGCAACGCGGCACGGCTGTTGTCAGGCTCCGGTTGCGTCTTCGCGTAGACCACCAAGGTGTCGGCATCGGGCCCATTGGTGATCCACATCTTGTTGCCGTTGAGTCGATACCCACCGCCATGCGCTTCGGCGCGGAGCTTCATGCTGATGACGTCGGAGCCCGCGCCCGATTCGCTCATCGCCAATGCGCCCACATGCTCGCCGCTGATCAGCTTCGGCAGGTACTTGCGGCGTTGCGCTTCGCTGCCGTTGCGCTTGATCTGGTTGACACACAAATTGCTGTGGGCGCCATAGCTCAGCCCGACGCTTGCAGAGGCGCGGCTGATCTCTTCCATCGCGACCATGTGCGCGAGATAGCCCATGCCGGCGCCCCCATAGGCCTCGTCGACGGTCACGCCGAGCACACCGAGCGCACCCATCTTTCGCCACAGGTCCATCGGGAACTGATCGCTCTTGTCGATCTCCGCAGCGCGCGGCGCGATCTCCGATTGCGCGAATTCACGCACCGTGTCGCGCAGCGCATCGATGTCTTCACCGAGTTGAAAGTTCAGTCCGGGCAATTGCATGTCGTGTCTCCTTTGATGTTCTCTGATCGTTGCTTTTTCTAACTCTTCAGATCAACGGCGTCACGACGCCCTAACCGGCCGCTGACGCACTCTGGGCCAGCAAGCGCTTGGCCTCTTTCTCATGCGCGCGCACTTCATCGAGCGTCACATGCAGATCGGCCAATTGCTGCTCCAGCTGCGCACGGTGCTGCGCCAGCACGCTGACCAGCTTCTTCAGCTGAGGCCGGGTGTCGCGGGGCGATTCATACATGTCGACAAGCTCCTTGACCTCCGACAAGGTCAGCCCGAGCCGCTTGCCGCGTAACGTGAGCTTGAGCCGCGTGCGGTCGCGCGCCGAATACACCCGGTGGCGCCCGCGCCGCTGCGGGTTCAGCAAACCGCAGTCTTCGTAGAAGCGGATGGCCCGTGTCGTCAGATCGAACTCACGCGCCAGTTCACCGATCGTGAAGGTCGGGCCGCTCGGCGGTGCAGCTTGGGTGACAGCGGCAGAAGGCATGCGAACCTACAATGGCTTGAATTGACGTATACGTAAAGTGTAGCCAACGATGAACGCACTGGAACATGAATTGAGCTATCCCTGGGGCGACCAGTTGCCGCCACTGGGCCGCACCATCGAAGTGGCACCTGGCGTGCGTTGGCTGCGCATGGGCCTGCCCTTTGCGCTCGACCACATCAACCTGTGGCTGCTGCGTGACCAGATCGACGGCATCGAGGGCTGGAGCATCGTGGACTGCGGCATTGCCGACGACGCCACCCGCAGCGCCTGGGAACAGGTGTTCGACAACGAACTAGAGGGCCTGCCGGTGCTGCGCGTGATCGCCACGCACCTGCACCCGGACCATGTCGGCCTGGCCCATTGGCTGACCGAGCGCTGGAGCCGCAGCGACCGCGACTGCACGCTGTGGATGAGCGGCACCGATTACAACGGCGCGCGCCTGGCCATCCAGCGCACGCCAGGCGCCAGCGCGATGATCTCGGCCCGCTTCGCCGCGCAGCATGGCGTGACCGACCCGGCCACGCTGGCCAAGCTCGAGGCGCGCGGCGGCCACTATGCCGACATGGTGCCGGCCCTGCCCGGTCACTTCCGCCGCATGATCGATGGCGACACGCTGCAGATCAACGGCCATGCGTGGCGCTGCCATGTCGGCTACGGCCATGCGCCCGAACACATCTCGCTGCATTCACCTGCGCTGGGCGTGCTGATCTCCGGCGACATGGTGCTGCCGCGCATCTCGACCAACATGGGCGTCGGCGAACTCGAGCCCGACGGCGATCCGTTGAAACGTTATCTCGATTCGATCGAGCGCCTGCGCGCGCTGCCGGCCGACTGCCTGGTGCTGCCTTCGCATGGCAAACCTTTCCGCGGCCTGCACACCCGCATCGACCAGCTGCAGTCGCATCATGCCGATCGCTTGAACGATGTATGGCAGGCCTGTGCCGTATCGCCTCAAAGCGCGTTCGACCTGTTGGGCGTGCTGTTCAAACGCAAACTCGATCTGCATCAAACGACTTTTGCGCTCGGCGAATCGATCGCCCATGCGAATGCGCTGTGGCATGCGGGCCGTTTGATGCGCCGGATAGACGGCGGCGTCTACAAGTTCTTGAGCCGCCCCTGACCTCTGTCTTTCATTCGGCCAGCTGGGACGGCGTGATCGGCAAATACGACGCCGCAGGCCATCAGCTCGCTTCGCTGCAGACCTTTGCTTCGCTGACCGACATCAACGCGGCCGGCAACATCATTGCCGGCAGCCGCTTCGGTCAGGTTTACAGCACCAACAGCACGCTCGCCAGCGCCACCAGCTTCTCGGTCGGCGGCGCCTTCGGCCCCACCGTGCACGTGGCGTTCTCCGCGCCAGTGCCGGAACCTGAAACCTATGCGCTGATGCTGCTGGGCCTGGGCTTGATCAGCTTCACGGCTCGGCGCCGCAAGGGTTGATTCCATGTTCGGTGTCGTTGCAACCATCGCGGCAATACCGTGATAACGCGGGCCACCTTACGAAGACATCGTGAGGTGAAGGCCCCCAAGCCGCGCCCTCTCAGCGGCCGTCGACGGCGCCCGCTTCCCACCCACCGCCCAGCGCCTGAATCAAGGCCACTGCGGTGGTCTGCCGATTGGCGAGCAACTGCACCAGCGCGCGCCGCGCACTGAGCGCGGAGGCCTGTGCGGTCACCACTTCGGTGTAGCTCACCTGACCGGCGCGGTAGCGGTTGAGCACCTGGCGTTCCACGTCGTCGGCTGCCGCCGAAGCTTCGCGGCGGAAGGCTTCCTGCTCGGCGAGCATGCGGGTGCCGGAGAGCTGGTTCTCGACGGCTTCGAAGGCGCTCAGTACCGTTTGCCGATAACGGGCGATCGATGCGTCGCGGCTGGCTTCGGCGCCTTCGACGCGGGCTTGGGTGGCGCCGGCATCGAACAGCGTTTGCGCGGCCGAAAGGCCCAGCGACCACAAGGCGTTCGACGCGTTGAACAGGTCGGTGAACGAAGCGTTGGATCGGCCATATGCGCCGCTCAAGCTCAGGCTCGGGAAGTAGCCGGCGCGCTGGACGCCGATCTGCGCATTCGCGGCGGCCACGGCGCGCTCGGCGGCCGCGATGTCCGGGCGGCGCTGCAGCAAGGTCGACGGCACGGCCAGCGGCACCTCGGGTACGGTGGTTTGCCAATCAGCCCGAGATGCCAGGCTGAAATCGGCCGGTGATTGGCCGGCCAGCACCGCGATCGCATGCTCCAGCTGCGCGCGCTGGTTGCGCAAGCTCAGCACATCGGCGCGGGTGTTGGACAGCTGCGTCTGCGCCTGCAGCACATCGCTCTTGGTCGCCACGCCTGCGGCATAGCGGTTCTGCGCGATCAGCTGGCTGCGCTCGTAGCCCTGGACGGTGCTGAGCAGCAGCGCCATTTCGGCATCGGCTTCACGCAGCGCGAAATAGTTCGTGGCCAATTCACCCTGGGCCGACAAACGGGCCGACGCGAGGTCGGCTTCGCTGGCCTGGGCATTGGCCGTGGCTGCATTGACGTTGTCAGCCAAGCGGCCCCACACGTCGGGCTCCCAGCTGGTACCCAGGCTGAGCTGCACGCTGTTGGCAACACCGTTCTCGCGGCCACTGCGGGTCGCGCTGCCGTTCAGGTTCAGGGAAGGGAAGCGCGCGGCGCGCTGTTCCCGCACCAGCGCCCTCGCCTGCGCATAACTCGCCACCGCAGCGGCAACATTCTGGTTCGAGACGTTGACGCGCTCCATCAAGCCGTTCAGCTCAGCATCGGCAAACCAGGTCCACCAGGCGCCACGGTCGCTTGCATCGGCCGGCGCAGCAGGTTGCCAGCCAGGCGCCGTTTCTTTATAGGCCGCGGGCACTGGCGCGTCCGGCCGCTGGTAGCTCGGGCCGACCGCGCAGGCGGTCAAGCTGAGCGCAGCCGCCAGGGCCAAAGCCGAAGCAACGGGAGAAGGCACGATCGAGCGGCGTGGGTTCATGTCGGGGATGCAGGTGAAAGGCCGCCCTCGCCAGCGCGGCTCAGGTGGCGCTCGTCGGGCGAGCGGCGGCGCAGCTTGTCGAGCAGCACATAGACGACCGGGGTCGTCAGCAAGGTCAGCAACTGGCTGGCGATCAGGCCGCCGATGATCGCGATGCCCAAGGGCTGGCGCAGCTCGGCGCCCTCGCCGAAGCCGATCGCCAGCGGCAAGGCGCCCAGTGCGGCGGCAAGTGTCGTCATCAGGATCGGCCGAAAGCGCAGCAGGCAAGCCTCGCGCACCGCTTCGGTCGCGGTGAGGCCGCGTGAGCGCTCGGCCTCGAGCGCGAAGTCGATGATCAGGATCGCGTTCTTCTTGACGATGCCGATCAGCAGGAAGACGCCGATCAACGCGATGATCGAAAACTCCAGGCGGAACATCAGCAGCGCCAGCACCGCGCCGACGCCGGCCGAAGGCAAGGTCGACAGCACCGTC
>CAHJWV010000537.1 GCA_903643055.1 Burkholderiales bacterium
ATGCCGATGGTCATCACATCGAATTGCCCCCCTTTGGTCGCGATGTCGGTCGTGACGCGCTGACGCAGCACACCTTCTTCGAGCGTTACCCATTTAAGCTTGATGTCGGGGTTGGCTTGCTCGAAGTTTTTACCGAGCTTTTGCATCTCGATCATGTGACCGTTGTTCACAGTGGCAATGACGAGATCGGTGGCCTGACTGGCTCCGGCGATCGCCAGGCCGCAGGCGAGCGCCAAGGCTGACTTGATGTTCATCGTGTGTCTCCAGATCGTTAGGGGTATCGGGGCCCGGAGGTTGGCGCCGCCGGATCGACACGAGAGACGATAGGCGTGAGCCTATGTACATCGTGATACGCAGTATGCGAGTGCTGATACTTTGATGCGCATATCGGCTAGTGGTTTCCTTAGTTTGCGCCTGAAAATATCGATGTTGCCGGCCTGGCCTGCTGCATACGCGCACGAAAAAACCCGCCGACTTCGGGAGCACGGCGGGCTGTTCTGTGAGTCGGCAGGGTTATTCGGATGTGGCGTGCAGAGGGAGTCTTGTGATCGCAAATGTCCCGACCGGAAAACGGTCAGGTGAAATTCACTCGAGGTTTTGTACCTGCTCGCGAAGTTGTTCGATCAGGACTTTCATCTCGACGGAGATGTTGGTGAGCTCAAGCGAGGAGGATTTCGAACCCAGGGTATTGGCTTCCCGCAGCAATTCTTGAATCAGGAAGTCCAGCCGTTTACCGACCTCCCCACCCGCCTTCAACAAACGAGCGATCTCGTCCAAGTGAGAGCGTAGTCGCGCCAGTTCCTCGGCCACGTCAATTCGAATTGAATAAGCCGCAGCTTCATTCAGCGCGCGCTCTTGTAGTGCTTCGCGGGGAATGCTTTGTGCTGCACCAGTGGCCTCCAGCGCCTCTTGCCAGCGTTCAAGAAATCGCTGCTGTTGGCGTAGCACGACGGCAGGCACCAAGGGCTCAGCTTGTGTTGCGAGATCGCGAAGGCGCAATACCCGTTCCATTAGCACTGAAACGAGTTTTTTACCCTCGCGGGCGCGTGCTTCAACGAGCCCCGCAATGCTGCGCTTCGCTGCATCCAGAGCCACCTCGTCCAGGCGTTCGGTCTGGGCGCTACCTTTGCACCATTGCAACACTTCGTGAACGGACAGCGGCTGGGCCTTGGGCAGCCAACTTTGCACCGTGCTTTCGATGCGCCCGAGACGGCTGAGTTGATCTGCTTGAGGAATCGGCCAAGCGTTGTCGGTTTCCGTTTTGGTATTAAGCCGAAGTTCGATTTTCCCGCGCCGGAATGCAGCGCTAAGGAGATCCCTCAGCGCCGGTTCAAGTGAACGAAATTCATCGGGTAGACGGAAGCCGAGATCCAGAAATCGACCATTGACGGACCGCAATTCGACCATCACGCTGGCAGTAGGCGCAGTGCTGGCGCGAGCCGGCGTACCCTCTACAAGGCCTGTCGTTTCTGTCGCAGATTGCGCCCCGGCGGTGGCGCTTGCATACCCGGTCATGCTGTAGACTGGCATTCAACTTATCGCATTGTAAAATCGGATTATGTCAAAGCCGAAACCCGCCCCGCTGCCATCGGGCACGGTCGTTGGTGGCTACCAGGTCATCAAAAAACTGGCGGCTGGTGGTTTTGGCGTGGTTTACCTCGCGGAAGACGCTGATCGTCACCTTGTGGCAGTTAAAGAGTATCTTCCTTCATCGCTAGCCGAGCGTGCGCCCGGCGAACTGATGCCGAGGGTCAAGCCAGAAAAACAGCCTCTGTACCGTCTGGGCCTGAAGAGCTTCTTCGAAGAAGGCCGCAATCTCGCGCAGATTTCTCACCCGAGCGTGGTCTCAGTGTTGAATTTTTTCCGCGAGAACGACACCGTTTACATGGTGATGAATTACCTGCAAGGCGACACGCTGCAGGATTTCATCGTGACTGCGCGTGACTTAAAGCGCGACAAAGTCTTTCGCGAATCAACCATACGGTCCTTGTTCGACGAGATTCTTCGTGGTTTGCGCATCGTGCATCAGCACAAGATGCTTCATCTGGACATCAAGCCTGCCAACATTTTCATCACGAATGAAAACAAGGCGGTCTTGCTGGACTTCGGCGCCGCACGTGAAGTGCTGAGCAAGGAAGGCAACTTCATTCGCCCGATGTACACGCCGGGTTTTGCTGCGCCTGAGATGTATCGCCGCGACGGCACGCTGGGCCCGTGGACCGATATCTATGCAGTGGGAGCTTGTATTTATGCCTGCATGCAAGGTTATCCGCCGAATGACGCCCCTCAGCGCATCGAGAAGGACCGTTTGGCGTTGTCGTTGTCTCGCCTGCGCAATGTGTATTCAGACAATTTGATTGAAGTGACTGAGTGGTGCATGTCTTTGGATCCGCTATCTCGGCCCCAAAGCGTGTTCTCGCTGCAAAAAGAGCTGGCGCGTGAGACGGAACGCCGCTATACCAAATTAAGTTTCAGCGAGCGACTCAAGTTGCAGCTTGAGAATCTGACCACTGGCGCGAAGGCCTGACAAATGCGATTCACGGTGTACCAGGTGAGCCGCAAAGGCGGGCGTGAAAAGAACGAAGACCGCATGGGCTATTGCTACACGCGGGATTCAGGCTTGTTTGCCCTCGCCGATGGCATGGGTGGCCATCCGGAAGGCGAAGTGGCTTCCCAGTTGGCTTTGCAGACCTTAGCGGCGATGTTTCAGCGCGACGCTAAGCCGACGCTGAAGGAGCCGATGCGTTTTCTTCACGAGTCGATCATTGCCGGTCACCATCAGCTGCTTCGCTACGCGACTCAAAAGGCGCTGATCGATACACCTCGGACGACAATCGTTGCCTGCGTCTTGCAAGGCAATAGCGCGTATTGGGCGCATTGTGGCGATTCGCGCTTGTATCTCGTCCGCGGCGATAAGTTGGTGGCACGCACGCGCGATCATTCCTATTCCGAACTGCAGGAAACCATGAGCCATGTCGTGCCCATGGGAGAGCGCTTCAATCGCAACGTACTCTTCACCTGCTTGGGCAGCCCGGGTAAGCCGGTGGTCGATACCGTCGGACCGTTGACGCTTCAGCGCGGCGATCGGTTGCTACTGTGCTCCGACGGTCTCTGGGGTACGGTGACCGACGCGACGATCACCGAGCAATTGGCCGACAACACCATCGCCGATGCGGTGCCTGAGTTGGTCGAGCAGGCCTTGCGCAATGGCGGTGCGAAAAGCGACAACGTCTCGGTGCTGGCGATGGAATGGGAGTCTGCCGAGGACGCCGACAGCGCCAGCGCCATTTCGACTCAAACGCTGGGTGAAGAAGTTTTTGCGTCGACCATCCAGGCGAGCGTTCTGGGGCAAGAGCCCCCGGATGAACTGGATGAAGCTGAGATTGAGCGTTCGATCCGAGAGATCAACGAGGCCATTCGCCGGTCATCGCAGAAAAAGCCTTGATCCTTTAACAGGAAGGCCTGCTTTTCGGCTGGCAACCCACAGCAATTCCCGGCTCTTCATGCTGCCGTTTCGATGGCCTGAGTGACTGCGGTTACGCTTCTGCATTCATCCTCTTTGAAGAATTCCATGACCTTTGTCAGAAGTCTCGGCCGAGGCGCCGATGCATTGCGGCCTGTTCGCATCACTCGTCATTTCACCAAACACGCCGAGGGTTCCGTGCTGGTGGCGTTTGGTGATACCCAAGTGCTGTGCACGGCATCAGTGGAAGAGAAAGTGCCTGGCCATAAGAAGGGAAGTGGGGAAGGTTGGGTTACCGCGGAATACGGCATGTTGCCGCGAGCCACGCACACTCGCGGTGACCGCGAAGCTGCGCGTGGCAAGCAAAGCGGCCGTACGCAAGAGATTCAGCGCTTGATCGGCCGGTCGCTGCGTTGCGTGTTTGACCTGAAGTCGCTGGGTGAACGCACGATTCATCTGGATTGCGATGTGCTGCAAGCCGATGGCGGTACGCGCACCGCCGCCATCACCGGTGCCTACGTCGCCGCTTACGACGCCGTCACCTGGTTAAAGCAACAAGGCAAGTTGAGCGCGTCGCCGCTGCGTGACGCGGTGGCTGCGATTTCGGTCGGGATCGTTGAAGGCACACCTTTGCTCGATCTGGAATACACCGAGGATTCTGCTTGCGACACCGACATGAACGTCGTGATGACCGCGTCCGGTGGCTTTGTCGAAGTGCAAGGCACGGCCGAAGGCGCTTCGTTTTCGCGTGATGAAATGGATGCCTTGCTGGCGCTGGCCGATAAGGGCATCCGCGAATTGGTGGCAGCGCAACGCGCAGCATTGGAGATCTGATCCATGCGCCTGGTATTGGCCTCCAACAACGCGAAAAAGCTCGGCGAACTCCAGGTGCTTTTCTCGCCGCTCGGCCTGGATCTCGTCACGCAAGGATCGCTGGGTATCGCCGAGGTCGAAGAGCCCCACATCACCTTCATCGAGAACGCGTTGCTGAAAGCTCGGCATGCCGCACAGCATGCAGGCGCCGCTGCCATTGCCGATGATTCCGGCTTGTGTGTTGATGCCTTGGGCGGCGCGCCTGGCGTGTTGTCGGCGCGTTATGCCACCTTGTTTGGCCGCCCGAAGAGTGACGAAGAGAACAACCGTGTACTGCTGGAAAAGCTGGCCGGGCAGGGCGATCGCCGTGCGCGTTTCGTCAGTGCATTGGTGGCCGTGCGCTCCGCGGAAGACCCTGAGCCGTTGATCGCGTTCGGCCGCTGGGAAGGCGTGCTGTTGAACGAATTGCGTGGCGAAGGCGGCTTTGGCTATGACCCGTTGATGTTCATTCCGTCAATGGGCCAGTCGGTGGCGGAGTTGAGTGCGGCAACGAAGAATGCCCACAGCCATCGTGCGATCGCGTCTCAGCAGATGCTCGCGCTGATGCAAGAGGTCTGGCGCCTTGGCTGAATTGCCTGGCGTTCGCATCGTCGGCGAAGAGGGAGTTGCGCCGGTGCCCGATCTGGTGGCGCGCTACATGCGCCCCGGGGTGTTGACGCTGGGAGCGTTGCCGCCGCTGTCGCTGTACGTGCACTTGCCTTGGTGCCTGAAGAAGTGCCCTTACTGTGATTTCAACTCGCATGAGATGGCACCGCCGCGTGGCAGTGCTGCGCGCGTAGCGCTCTCGTCCGATACGCGAAGCGGCCCGCCTGAATCGCAATACCTCGATGCCTTGCGGGCCGATCTGGAAGCGGCGTTGCCGTTCATCTGGGGCCGACGTGTTCACAGCGTCTTCATCGGTGGCGGTACACCGAGCCTGTTTTCGCCGGCCAGCATCGAGCAGTTGATCACCGACATCCGTGCCCGGCTGCCCTTGGAGCCGGGCTGCGAGATCACGCTGGAGGCCAACCCTGGCACCTTCGAGCGAGACCGCTTCCGTGCCTATCGTGCCGCCGGTGTCACACGCTTGTCGATCGGCGTGCAGAGCTTTGACGACGGCAAGCTCAAGGCGATCGGCCGTGTGCACGACGGCGCGCAGGCGCGTGCGGCCGTTGAAGAAGCGAGCCAGGCTTTCGACACCTTCAACATTGACCTGATGTATGCCTTGCCTGGGCAAACGGCAGCCGATCTTCAGGCCGATCTGGACCAGGCCTTGTCTTATCGGCCGCCCCACCTGTCGATCTATCACCTGACGATCGAGCCCAACACTTTCTTCGCGAAGCACCCGCCGGTCGTTCCCGATGAAGACGATGCGTTCGACATGTTGGATCTCATCATCGACAACGCGACTCGATCGGGGCTGGAGCGCTATGAGGTCTCGGCATTTGCGCGGCCCGGTCATCGTTGCGCTCACAACCTCAACTACTGGCAGTTCGGTGACTACCTTGGCATTGGGGCCGGCGCCCACAGCAAGCTGAGTTTCCCGCACCGAGTGATCCGGCAAATCCGTTTTCGCGAGCCGGCGAAGTACATGGCGCAGGCGATCGCGGGCCGGGCCATTTCACAAGACGAGGAAGTGCCGCGCGATCAGTTGCCCTTCGAATTCATGCTGAATGCTCTGCGGCTGAAAGAAGGCTTCGAGATGGCCCGCTTCACCGAGCGCACCGGCCTGCCGCTGACCGTGCTGCGCAAAGCACTTGAGCAGGCTGAATCCCGAGGTTTGCTGACGCGGGACCTGCAATGGGCGCAGCCCACGTCGCGCGGCTTTGACTTTCTCAGCGACTTGCAGGCCTTGTTCCTGCCCGACTAGCGCGGGGCCGTTTGGCGGGCGCCGGTGGATGCAGCGCCTGCATCGACAGCGCCAACTCATCATGCAGCCACTGGCGCAGCGCGTTGAGCGGGGGCCAGTCGCGCAGGGCGGGTGGATACACCAGGTGGTACGGGTGGGCGTCTTCGTGGGTGATCGACAGCGGCGAGAGCTTCACCAGCCGTCCATCGCAAAGGGCATCGGCCGCAAGCAGTTCACGCGCGACTGACAGACCGAGGTTTTGCTCTGTCGCCTGCAGCATCAGCCCGACATCGTTGAACACCGCGACCGGCGTGACGCGCTGGCGCAGACCGGCTGCAGTAAACCAGCGCTCCCATAGCTCGCCGTTGCCGAGCAGCGGTTCGCGAGCCAGCACCTCGGGCGCTGCACCGAGCAGGTGGCTGGCCGCAGTGGGCGAACCCACCACGACGAAGGGCATCGGGGCGTCAAACAGGCGCTCTGAGGCAAGCCCTTGCCATGGCCCCGTTCCCTGCCGCAAGGCGGCGTGAAAGCCCGCGCGCTGCAGGTCGATGAGCTGCAGGGTGGCATCGATCTCCATGGCGATATCGGGATGGCGTTCGCGCCAACGATTCATGCGCGGAAGTAGCCAACGCTGCGCAAACGAAGGCAGCATGGTCACGCGCAGGCGCTGTGCTGCGCCACTGGCGGCCGCTGCTGCGGCCTGCACGCCATCGTCGAGCTGTGCCAATGCTGGCACCACGCAGCGCAGCAGCGCCTCGCCCGCCGCGTTGAGTACGACGCTGCGGCCACGGCGATCGAACAGGGTGAAGCCGAGCTGGGCCTCCAGGCCGCGGATCTGTTGGCTGACGGCACTGTGCGTCAGGTGCAGCTTGTCAGCGGCAGCGCGCAGGTTTTGCAGTTGCGCCACGGCGCGGAAGGCGGGCAGCGTGTGCAGGGGAAGTCGTCTCATGGTGGTAAGTATGGCTTACCAATCTATGCAGAACAAAGCGCTTTTTCTGCATGAATTGGGCTCCTATGCTTACCAGAAAACCTCGCAATACGCGAGACATCACGAAAGGCCATGCCATGGACACTGCTGCAGCCCGTTGTGCGGAGATCGGGCTTTCGCCGCACCCCGTGGCCCGGCTTTGGCGTGCTGTTGCGGTGTGGTGGGCAAGCCATCTGGAATGCACGCGAAAGGCCCGTGAGTTGGATTTCCTGTCGGACTTGAACCCGGAGATCTTGCGCGACATCGGCGTGCCGGAGCAGCTTGTCTCGCACGCTGAAGCGCGGCGCGAATCGCTGCGCTTGCGTCAATTCGATTTGCGCCAGTGGCGTGATGGCTGATGTGTGGCGGCAGGTGCGTGAGGGCTGATGCGTGAGGGCCGATGCGAGAGCGGGAATTAGACGCGGTTGGTCGACAGGCCCGAGGTGCTGCGCAACCGTTCGATCAGCTTTGGCGCAATCTGCGTGAGCGGCAAAACCTCGTTCGCTGCGCCGGCATTGATGGCTTCGCGCGGCATGCCAAAGACCACGCAGGTGGCTTCATCCTGTACGAGGTTGTAGCTGCCAGCGTCGCGCAGCTCCTTCATGGCCTTGGCGCCATCGGCGCCCATGCCGGTCAGCATGATGCCCAACGCATTCGGGCCGACCACGCGGGCTGCCGATTTGAAGAGCACTTCGACCGAGGGCTTGTGTCGGTTCACCGGCTCGCCGTCTTGCACGCGAGCAATGTAGTTGGCGCCACTGCGCTCCACACTCAAGTGCAGGCCGCCCGGTGCGATGTAGGCATGGCCGGGCAAGATGCGTTCGCCGTCTTGGGCTTCCTTGACGCGGATGCGGCACAGGCCATCGAGCCGCGCGGCATAGCTCTTTGTGAAGCCCGGAGGCATGTGCTGCGTGATCACGACGGCCGGGCAATCGGCCGGCAGATTCATCAGCACTTCCTTGGTCGCTTCGGTGCCGCCGGTGGAGGCGCCGATGAAGATGATCTTCTCGGTCGACAAGCGGCCCATGTTGGCGATGGGCGCAGGCGGCTTGGCGGCTGGGGCGCCGGTGGCGGTCGATGCAATCGCGTGATGCTTTCGGATGTGCGCCTTGGATGCAATGCGGACTTTGTCGGTGATGTCTTCGGCCAGCAGGCGCAGACCATCGGCGACGCCGATCTTCGGTTTGGCAACGAAATCCACCGCACCCAACTCGAGCGCGCGCATCGTCACTTCGGCACCGCGCTCGGTCAGCGTAGACACCATCACGACCGGCATCGGCCGCAGCCGCATCAGCTTGGACAGGAAGTCGATGCCGTCCATGCGGGGCATCTCGACATCGAGCGTGATCACATCGGGGTTCAGGTCGCGGATCATTTCGCGCGCCACCAGCGGGTCGCTCGCCGCGCCGATGCATTCCATGTCGACCTGACGATTGATGATCTCGGTGAGCAGGCTGCGCACCAGCGCTGAGTCGTCCACCACCACCACACGCGTTTTTTTCATGTCGTTCTCCCCGGTTGGCCGGGTCGTTTGTCTCTGGGTTGCGGGTCGTGCCGATATTTCGAGCGGATATCTCGACAGGTCTCAGAACAAGTCGACCGAGCCGCCGCCCGTGCTCGCCGGCACGGCCTTTTGCGCTGCGGCGCGGTCCTGTGCCAGCAAGGCATCGGTATTCGTCGGCGCCAGCCGCTTGACCATGGCTTTGCCACTGCCCGGCAAGAAGCACACCTTGCGCGGGTACACATCGAGCACGTCTTTCGACATCACCGGAATGCGTTCGGTCTTCAGATAGTCCATCACGAAGTTGGTGTTGCGCTCGCCAACGTTCATCGTCGTCATGCCGCTGACCACCTGGCCGCCACCGAAGATCTTGGCTTCCATCGTCATGCGCGAGGCGCCACGCTTCATCATTTCGTTGATCAGCAGCTCCATGGCATAGGAGCCATAACGCCCAGAATCCCCGGCGCCATCGGGAAGCATGAAATGGTTCATGCCGCCGACCTTGGCCACGCGGTCCCAGATGCAGGCTGCAATGCAGGAGCCCAGCGTCGTCATGATCAGCATGTCTTCGTCATGCACGAAGTACTCGCCGGGCAAGATCTTCACCGCATCGTTCTTGAAGTGCGCGTCATAGAAGAAGAACGAGGCTTCTCCGGGTTTGCGGTATGCAGACTTCAGGCGCTCAAGGCGCGAACCGGCGGCGGGAGTGGATGACGAGATCAGTGCCATGATGTTCCGATATCGGTGATGGAGCGCGCGGGCTTGAGGTACTCGTGGGCCAAAAGGCCCCGCTCAAACGCGCTCATAGATCGTCTTGCCCCGAAGTCGAAACAGATCTTTGGATTCGGTGAAGTTCTCGGAGTGGCCGACGAAGAGCAGCCCATGGGGCTTCATCACGTTGTGGATACGCTCCAGCACGCGGCGCTGCGTTGGCCCGTCGAAATAGATCATCACGTTGCGGCAGAACACGATGTCGAAGGGTTCGCCGAACGACCACTTTGCATCCATCAGGTTGTGCGGCCGAAAGTCGATCATGCGGGCCAACTCCGGTTTGATCCGGATCGAACCGCTGTTGTCGCCCTTGCCACGCAGGAAATGCGCGCGCAGCCGTTCGGGCGACAGGCCGCGCGAATCGGCCGAATACACGCCAAGCCCGGCTGTGGTCAGCACCTTGGTGTCGATGTCGCTTGCAATGATGCGTGCGGTATGGGTGCCCAGCGCCTCGGTGCAGGTCATCGCGATTGAGTAGGGCTCTTCACCCGTCGAGGCGGCGTTGCACCAGATGCGCAGGTTCTGTGCGCCGCGCGTTTTCAAGTCTTCAGCCAGCGAATGGAAATGGTGTTCCTCGCGGAAGAAGGCGGTCAGGTTGGTGGTTAGGCAATTGATGAATTCCTGCCATTCGCGCTCACCGGAGCTGCCGGAACTGCTTTCCAGCCATTGCAGGTAATGGGTGAACGAGCGCTGGCCGGTTTCACGCAATCGCCTCGACAAGCGGCTGTAGACCATCGCCTGTTTACCTGCATGAAGGCTGATGCCGGCACGCTGGTAAATCAACTCGCGAACGCGCTCGAAGTCAGCGGCGCCGAAGCTGAACTCT
>CAHJWV010000538.1 GCA_903643055.1 Burkholderiales bacterium
GGCGGCGGTGGTCGCGGCGGCTACTAAGCCCTGACTCGATAGATCGCGTGAAAACGCGGTCTTTCTGAAAAGCGATGGAGGCGAAAGCACCATCGCTTTTTTCATGGTGAATCCAGCGCTCATGTGACTTGTTAGCACTGTCTTGCTAACGAAATACAGTCAGTGACGCCTCAAAGAACAGCCAAGCCCAATTCGCTGTTGAAATCGATTGCCAAGGTACGCGCACTGTGCCCAGCCGGAAGGCGGGCTTGATGCTGTTGCGTTGCCCGCAGAAGCCTATGTGGTATCTCACGACCAGCCATGGTCGCTGCAGGTGATTACTGTGTCTTTCGCTGCTTTCGCGCACGTCCGACCAGCAACCGGTCAAACAACCAGTTCGGCAGCAAGCGCATCAGCGCGGCAACAACACCCATCTGCCAAGGAATCACCCGCTGGCTGGCTCCCGCTTCGATCGCGTTGAAGGCTTGATCGGCAAATGCATCGGGCTGCATCAGAAACGGCATGCTGTAGCGATTTTCACTGGTCAGCGGCGTCGCCACATAACCCGGCAGGATGGTGACCACCTTGATGCCATCGGCCCGTAACTCGCCGCGCACGCTTTCGCAGAAGCTGATCACCGCGGCCTTGCTTGAGCAGTACGCGCCATGCCCCGGCAAACCTCGTATTCCGGCGACGCTGGCAATGCCAACGAACGTGCCTGAGCGGCGCTCGCGCATGGCGGTGATGAAAGGATGGAACGTGGCGGCCACACCGAGATTGTTGGTCTCGAAGGTTTCGCGCATGACTTCCAGGTCTTCGAAGATCGCGGTGTCGATGCCCATGCTGATGCCCGCGTTGGCAATCACCACATCTGGCAACCCTTGCGTGGCCATGCAGTCGAGACCGGCTCGTTTGATCGATGCGAAGTCACGCACATCCGCGCCATAAACGCCAACGCGTGCCAGATCCAGCCCGTGCGCTGCCGCCCACGCGCTGACCTCGGCCGACCGTCGTGCCACCAGCGCGAGCCGATAACCGCTTTGATAAAACCGCTTTGCAAGCGCTTGGCCCAAGCCACTGGAGGCGCCTGTGATGAACACCAGTCGACCGGTATTCATGGCGTGCTCCGCGGCTCGAAGGTCGCATGCACACGCCCGGTGAACTGGATCACCCGCTCCAGATGGTCGTAGTCCATGCCGTCAGCACGAATCTGCGTCGCGCCTTGCGACACGATGACTGGCAGGTGCGAATGGACTCGTTCAGTGTCGAGGAATGCATGCAGAAACTCACCACGAAAGTGGATGGCTTCTTCATTGGCCGCAGCTTCGCGCACGACTTCGGCACCACCGAACAATTGCACCTCCGTGCCTGCGCCGTTTGCAATCGCATGCTGTGCCTTGGCCACCGTCACCCGGCCATCAGGGGCGATCGCACGAAGCCGCAGGTTGTCGATCTCCATCGTGTCGGTGTCGGGGTAGTGCCGCATCAAATCGCCTTCGATCTGCGCACGCAATGGGCCGGCCGGGGTAAAACGCTGAACTGCGAAATTGCGCATTTCGTAGTCAGGCTCATGGCGCAAGACCACATCACCTGCGGCCTCACCTGCCATCGGCGTGTTCTTAACCAACCACCAGGTACCCAACGCCATCAAGACCATCACCAGCAATGGCAAGTAGGCAGAGATCCACGACCACAGCCGCCAGCGCCATGGCTGGCGAGAGTTTGACGCCGCAGGTGCGGGTGGCGAAAGAACCGCGAGAGCGTTCAAGCCGAGATCCTCATGCGCTCGTTTCGTCCAGTGTCGTCAGGTGGCCGCGCAGCAAAGAGGCATAGCGCCCGGTCGCTGTCAGCAGCAAATCGCAGAACGCACGCGCCGCACCGTGGCCGCCGGTTAGCTCGGTGACGTGATGCGATACCGCCTTCACCTCAACATGTGCGTTAGCCGGCGCGCAGGCAAAGACAGCTCGGGTCATCAGCGGCAGATCAGGCCAATCGTCCCCCATGACCGCCAGCGCATCCCATCCGATACCCAAGCGTTCCATGACGCCCTGTGCGGCGGCCAGCTTGTCATGTGCGCCGTAGACAGCGTGCGCGATGCCAAGATCGGCCACTCGCCGACGCACCGCCGGGGAATCTCGGCCAGTGATGACGATCGGTGCAATGCCGCCTTGGGCTAACAGTTTCAGCCCGTGGCCATCGAGGGTATTGAAGGCCTTGAAGTCTTCACCACGTTCGCTGATGTAGATGCGGCCGTCGGTCAGCACACCATCAACATCAAAAATGGCTGCACGAACGGGCTGGGCTTTCAGCAGCAATTCGGGTGCAATACAGAGCCTCGGTTGAATGACGGTCATCAGATCACCTTCGCCCGCATCAGGTCGTTGAAGTTCAGCGCGCCCACCAACAGGCCTTGCGCATCGACCACCAGCACACTCGTGATGCGATGGGCTTCCATCATGACAGCGGCTTCAACGGCAAGCGCGTCCGCACGAACTTGGCGAGGCCGAGGGTGCATCACCATCTGAGCAGTCAGCTCACGCAAGTCACGGCCTTTTTCGATAAGCCGGCGCAGGTCGCCATCGGTGAAGATGCCCAGCACATGGCCCGGCTCATCGGTGATCGCGGTTGCGCCCAGGCCTTTCTGTGTCATCTCGCGGACCATTTCGACGAACGGGGTTTCCGGCGGCACCTGAGGAACGGCGTCGCCGGTTCGCATCAAATCATGCACATGCGTCAACAGCTTGCGTCCCAGGCTGCCTCCCGGATGCGAGCGCGCGAAATCCTCTTCATGAAAACCACGCGCGTCCAATAAAGACACGGCCAGCGCATCCCCCAAGGCCATCTGCGCCGTCGTGCTGGCCGTAGGCGCGAGATTCATCGGGCAAGCCTCTTGATCGACGGCACTGCTCAATGCGATGTCTGCATGCTGGGCCAAGCTCGATTCGGCTCGCCCGGTGATCGCCACCAGCGTGATGCCCAAACGCTTGAGCGCAGGCAGGATCGTCGCGATTTCATTGCTTTCGCCCGAGTTGGAAATGGCCAGCACCACATCACCCGAAGCCACCATGCCCAGATCACCATGGGCCGCTTCACCGGGATGCACGAACATGGCGGGCGTGCCGGTCGAGGCCAGCGTCGCGGCGATCTTGCGGCCCACATGGCCGCTCTTGCCCATACCCATCACCACCACGCGACCGGTGCAATTCAGCATCGCCAACACGGCAGCCACAAAACCTTCACCTTGGCGAGCCTTGAGGCCGATCAAGGCCTGCGCTTCGATGTCAAACGTCTGATGCGCCAGGCGCAATACGCGCTCGGCATTGAAGGCAGTAACAACAGGGGCTTGTGCAGGCACGGATCGGCGCTATTCGTCCAGTAGGATCAAGCGATTGTAGGCACGCTGCCGTCCCACGCCACCCTGAGCACGCGCATGGTCTCTACCCTTGAACTGGTCCTGCTTTACCTGATTGCTGCTGTGGCAGGCGTGGTCGTGTGCCGCTCGCTGCGCTTGCCGCCCATGCTGGGCTACCTGGTGGTCGGTGTGTTGATCGGCCCCAACGCGCTGGCACTGGCGAAGGATTCGGCCGGCATGACTTACCTCGCTGAATTCGGTGTGGTTTTCCTGATGTTCGTGATCGGGCTCGAATTCAATCTGCCCAAGCTGAAGAGCATGCGCACGCTGGTGTTCGGCCTGGGCTTCAGCCAGGTGGCGCTGACCATGCTGACGGCCGTAGCAGGCAACGCGTTGCTCGGCTGGCTATTTGTGCGTTTCGGCCGCGAGTGGGGATTGGGTTGGCAAAGTGCAGTGGCTTTGGGC
The DNA here is from genome assembly GCA_903643055.1 of Burkholderiales bacterium. The sequence goes on from CAHJWV010000538.1 coordinate 3,797, forward strand.
GGGGCGCTCGCGATGAGCAGCACCGCCATCGTCGTCAAGATGATGGCCGAACGCCTTGAGTTGGAAAGCGAACATGGGCGGGCCGTGCTGGGCGTGCTGCTGTTCCAAGATCTGGCCGTGGTGCCTTTGCTGGTGTTGATTCCGGCGCTCGGCTCGTCACCCGAAGCGCTGATGCGCGAGCTGGCTTTTGCTGCGTTGAAGGCAGGCGCCTTGCTAACGGTGCTGCTGGTCGGCGGTCAGCGCGTGATGCGTTGGTGGCTGACTTTGGTGGCCCGGCGTAAGAGCGAAGAACTCTTCATTCTGAACCTGCTTTTGGTGACGCTCGGCCTCAGCTGGCTCACCGAACATGCCGGCTTGTCACTGGCGTTGGGCGCTTTCGTCGCCGGCATGCTAATCGCGGAGACCGAATACAAGCATCAGGTGGAAACCGACATCCGCCCGTTCCATGACGTGCTGCTCGGGCTCTTCTTCATCACCATCGGCATGAAGCTCGATGGGGAAATCATCATGGACCGCTGGGCGCTCGTGCTGGTGCTGAGCCTGTTGCCCGTGCTGTTCAAGTTCGTGCTGGTGGCCGCACTGGCCAAGCTGTTCGGCGCGGCCACTGGCATCGCACTGCGGACCGGGCTGTATCTGGCGCAAGCCGGGGAGTTCGGTTTCGTGCTGCTGTCGCTGGCCACGCAAGAACAATTGCTGCCGGCTCATCTGCAAAGCCCGGTGCTCGCCAGCATGGTGCTGTCGATGCTGGCCACGCCGTTCATCATCATGCACAGCAACCGCATCGTGATGCGTCTGAGCGCCAACGACTGGCTGATGCAGTCGGTCGCGATGACGTCCATCGCCAAGCGTGCCATCAACGCCGAGGCCCACATCATCATTGCCGGTTACGGCCGCAGCGGCCAAAACCTGGCTCGCCTGCTGGATGGAGAAACCATTCCCTACATGGCGCTGGATCTCGACCCCGACCGCGTGCGCCAGGCCGCCGCCGCCGGCCAAAGCGTCGTGTTCGGCGATGCTGCTCGTTTGCAAAGCCTGATGGCTGCAGGCCTGGCCCGCGCCAGCGCCGTGGTGGTCAGCTATCACGACACGCCTTCAGCATTGAAGATCCTTCACCTCGTGCAAGAGCACGCACCGACAGTGCCCGTCGTCGTTCGCACCTTGGACGATTCCGACATTGAACGTCTGCGTGCAGCTGGGGCGACCGAGGTCGTGCCTGAAGCCATCGAAGGTTCGCTGATGTTGGCAAGCCATGCGCTGGCGCTCGTCGGCGTGCCGATGCGCCGCGTGATCCGCGTAGTTCAAGAACAGCGAGACGCCCGCTACAACCTTTTGCGCGGCTACTTCCACGGCGTCGACGAAAGTGCCGATGATTTGCAGCAAGCCCGTTTGCTGAGCGTCAGCCTGCCGTCAGCGGCCGCGAGCTTGGGCCGCCCTCTGGCCGACTTAGCACTGCACACCGTCGGCGTGATGGTGGTGTCGGTGAGGCGGGCGTCCGGCGCGGTCATCAAGCCTGACGATGCTTTGGTATTGCTCAGTGGCGATACCTTGGTCCTCTCAGGCTTGCCCGAACCGCTGGCCTTGGCAGAAAGCAAACTGCTGGGGCGGGTCTAAAAACTTGCAGCCAAAAAGTTTGATCTCCAACGAAAACGGCACCGTCCATGGGAACGGTGCCGTTTTCGTTTGGCGAGCAGATCGATGCGCCGATGCGCGCAACAAAGAACCATCACGTCATCGGGATCGGCTTGCCGGTCGTCGTCATGTTGGCACGTATCCGCACCGCCATCACGCCGCCAGCGGCACGGAGCAACTCCACCGCCAAGCCCGGTGAGCGCTGGGCGAGTTCTTCGAGACGAGGCCCACGAAGCGCCCACACCACGGACGCCGTCATCGCTTCGACACTGGCCATGCGTGGGCCATCAACAAAAAGCCCCGGTTCACCGACGACAGAACCAGGCCGAAGAATCGCGATGCGATTGCCTCCTGGAGGACCACCGGTGCGGAACACCTGAAGCGAACCACGTCCGAGAAAATACATCGTGCGGTCAACATCACCCTGCTTGATGACGAGATCACCAGAGCGAATTTCGTGCATCGTCAGGTATTGCCCGATGGTGCGCCACTGCTCGAGGTTGAGCCGTGCGTGAAACGCGTCGTCGGTGTTCAGCGTTTGTATTGCTTGAACGAGTTCAGAGAATTCCATGATGTGGGGTGGGGCGCTGTCTAAGGACCAATTGCGCAAACAGCAATGAAGGAACCGATTATGGGTTCCTGTGTTTTTCCGACAATCGGGTAGGGCCCGTCGCAACTCGCTCATCCGTGTGGAATCACCGACCCTCGGTAATCATTCACTTTCCAATACAGAATCGCCCGAAGATTTCGCCCAAGAGATCGTTGGAGGTGAACTCGCCGGTGATCTCTGACAACGCGTTGTGAGACAGCCTTAGCTCTTCGGCCAACAGATCCAGCGCAGGTGCTTGAGACAGCGCCTGTTGATGAGCGAGCGCCAGATGATCTCGTGTTCGCTGCAAAGCCTGAACATGGCGCGCGCGCGCGATGTAGAGCCCTTCCGGTTGAGCATGCCAGCCTGCCAATGCGAGCAGGGTTTGACGCAGCTCATCCAAGCCAAGGCCGGTTTGTGCGGAAAGGCGTAATTGCCGCGGCCCAGCACTTTCAGCACCGTGAGCTAAGGCCTCAACAGCAACAGCGTCGCTCTTGTTGAACACGTGCACGACGCGCTCGGCACCCTCGACCAATGGAGCCAGACGCTTTGCGATCTGCACTTCACCTTCGTCGTATTCAGGGTGACCTATGCGAGTGAGGTCGTGCAGGAACAGCACCGCGTCCGCTCGTTCGATCTCGGCCCAACTGCGCGCCACACCAATTCGTTCGACTTCATCACCGGTGTCGCGCAAGCCAGCGGTATCGACCACGTGGAGCGGCACGCCTTCGATCTGGATGGTCTGACTGACTTTGTCTCGTGTGGTGCCTGCAATCGGCGTGACGATGGCCAGTTCGGCACCGGCCAAGGCATTGAGCAGCGAGCTCTTTCCAACATTGGGTTGCCCGGCCAACACGACATGAATGCCTTCACGCAGCAATGCACCTTGGCGCGCACGGCCCAACACCGAGGTGAGCCGTGCAGAAATGCGATCGAGTTGCCCTACCGCATCAGCCTTCTTCAGAAAGTCGATCTCCTCTTCCGGGAAATCGAGTGTCGCTTCGACCAACATTCGCAGCGTGATCAGTTGATCGCGGAGTTCGTGGATCTCACTGGAAAAAGCCCCCGTCAATGAGCGACTGGCCGAACGAGCGGCCGCCTCTGTGCTGGCTTCGATCAAATCACTGACGGCCTCGGCCTGGGCTAGATCCAACTTGTCATTGAGGTAAGCGCGTTCGGTGAATTCACCTGGCTCGGCCAATCGCAGCCCGATGCCACGCCCGGCCTCCAGGCAGCGCGCGAGCAACAGCTGCAACACCACAGGGCCACCATGAGCCTGAAGCTCCAGCACTTCTTCACCGGTGTAGGAATGGGGTGAAGGGAAATGCAGCGCCAATCCGTGATCGATGGCTTGCCCTTGCGCATCAGCAAACGGCAGATAAGTCGCGTGCCGCGGCCGCAAGGTTCGCCCACACAGCGCTTCGATCAGCGGTGCCAAAGCGCTGCCTGAAGCGCGCACGATACCCACCGCCCCGCGGCCTGCAGCGGTCGCAATGGCAACAATGGGATCGTGATGGCGCGGCAGCATGCGCTGGAGGGTCTGGTCAGTTGATGCCTGACAAAGATGTCAGGCCGTCAACACCATTGAGGAAGTCCAAGGTAAATCGACCTACTGAATGGCGTAACGCAACTGGAGGGCCGGACACCTTACTTGTTCAGCGTTCCCATCTGTTTGTTGATCAGCCATTGCTGCAGGATCGACAACAGGTTGTTGGTCACGTAATAAAGCACCAAGCCGGCCGGGAAGAAAAAGAACATCACCGAAAACACCAGCGGCATGAACCACATCATCTTGGCCTGCACAGGATCGGCTGGCGTCGGGTTGAACCAGGTCTGCAGCATGCTGGACGCCGTCATCAGCGCGGGCAAGATGAAGTAAGGGTCCTTCACCGACAGGTCGGTGATCCAACCAATCCATGGCGCATTGCGCATCTCCACGCTCGACAGCAGCACCCAATACAACGCAATGAAGATCGGCATCTGCGCCAGCACCGGCAGACAACCGCCGATCGGGTTGACCTTCTCTTCGCGATAGATGCGCATCATCTCCTGCTGCATCTGCTGCGGCTTGTCTTTCAAGCGCTCACGCATTTCCATGATGCGCGGATTGATGGCCTTCATCTTAGCCATCGATCGATAGGCACTTGCATTCAGCCAATACAGCGCGACTTTCAGCAGCACGACCAATGCCACGATCGCCCAGCCCCAATTGCCGATCAACTTGTGCAACTGCGTGAGCAACCAGAACAGAGGCTCGGACAGGATCTTGAACATCCCGTAGTCCTTGACCAGTTCCAGGCCCGGCGCAAGCGCACTCAATTTGTTTTCTTCTTGCGGGCCGGCGAACAGCACAGCATCCAGCTTGGCGCTGCTACCCGGTGCAATTGCAGGCAATGTGAACAACTCGGTCGCACTGTAGACGCGGCGGCCATATTCACTGTCTTTCGCATCCGTCACGCGCAGGGAAAACTGGCGGGGCATGGCTTCGTTGTGCAGCCAGGCGCTAGCGAAATAGTGCTGGACCATCGCGATCCAGCCGTTGTCGGCCGACTTGTCGTACTTGACCGAGCCCTTGTCGATTTCCTTGAAATCAGCTTTCACATACTTGGAGTTGTCCGTATAGGCCGCCGGGCCGGTGAAGGTGCTGTAAAAGCTGGAGCCACCCGGCGCAGCCGTGCCGTCACGGGTCAACTGAAAATACAGCTGCGCTGCGGGTACCGGCGCCGTACCCAGGTTCTGCACTTCATGACGCACATCGATCGTGTATTGGCCGCGATGGAAGGTGAAGGTCTTCACCAGCTTCACACCCTCATCCGGCGACGCGAAACTCACCGAAACGTCGTTGTCCCCATCTTTCAGCGTACGTTCACCGGGCAATGCCTTCATCGCACTGAAATGCGTGATCGGCGCAGGCACTTCCACCAAACCAGTTTCGGCGATATAGACACGGTTGGCGGACGAATCGAACAGCAACACGTTCGGTGCGTCTTCCTTCTTTGTCTTCGATCCGGTGAATGCTTCGTGCCATGGACCTTCGACCTGCTCTTTTTCTTTCAGCAGTTCCAGGCGCACCAAACGCCCTCCTCTCGAATCGAAGCTGGCCTTGACCACGTCGGTCGTGATTACAACCACTTCCCTTGGGACCGAGGTCGGCGCTGCGTTCGCTGCTGGCGAATGGGCGCTCTGTGTGGCTCCAGCCGTCAAAGGAACATTGCCCGGTGAATTGTTGCGGGCCTCCCCGTTGTTGCCAGTCGGCGCCATGGCCGCTGGCGCGGAAGGCGCGAACATTGATGGACGGCCATTGAACTTGTTCCAGCCATCCCACAAAAAGGCAAGTGACGACAGGAAAACCACCCACAGCAGGGTGCGGCGCATATCGGTCATGGAAGGGTCTTTTTGCGGAAAGAAAACAAGGACAGCCTCGAAGGCTTGGCAACGCCGCTCGATGTGCTGGCGACATGACGAGAAAACAAGCCCCTGGCTGGATCAGGCACCCCATCTTCACCGCCATCACACCAGGGATGACAACGGGCAAGCCGATGCAAGGTGAGACAACTACCGACCGCTGCGCCGTGAATTTCCAGCGCTTGGAGCGAATACGCAGAGCAGGTCGGTGTGAACCGGCATGCGCTGCCCAGCCAAGAGCTCAAGAAAAAACGATAGCCGCGCACCAAGCCCATCAACAGACGCTGAGGCCAATGAGCGGCAACAGCGAGCCAACGCATGGAATCGGACTCAGGCGCCAACGCGGCGAGACGCATCGGCCAAAACCTTGGCCAATTCGGCACCGGCGGCTTTGCGCAATGCGTCAGACGCGGCACTCGGAAAACGCTCGCGATCGAAAGGCGCATGCAGCCGCACCACCCACAAACCCGGCGCAAGCACGTGCCGGCCTTGCGGCAAAGTCAAATGCGGAATCGCTTGTAAATTCACCAATTGTCGAATCTGCCGTTTGAGCAAAACCCGGGTGACAGAGCGGCGTGCGTGGCGTTTCGGTACCACCGCACCCAGCCAGCATGATGATGGCTTCGCAGGCACTGGCGTCGAATTCAAACAATCCACAGCCAGCTTCTGAGTTGGTACATCGTCTGTTGACAACTCCGATTCCATCACTCGCGAAATCGGCTTGGCGGGCTGACTCGGATTGCAAGCAAGGTAATGAACCGCGAAATGAGAACTGCGTGCCCGAGAAGGTGTTCTCAGCACGCGTTCGAAATCAGCAGATCTGACGATGCGACCGATCACGGCGCCACGAGGGAGCGGCCGATCACGGAGCAGCAGGCCTTAGACGGCCAGACGCTTGCGGCCCTTGGCGCGGCGTGCGTTGATCACGGCACGGCCACCACGGGACTTCATGCGAACGAGGAAGCCATGGGTACGGGCGCGGCGAGTCTTGGATGCTTGGTAAGTGCGTTTCATGATGGATCCTTCTTGAACGGGCTAACGGGGTCATCCCGTCGTGCGAAGCTTTTCCTGAAGCGCCAGAGACACCGACATCATTCAGATGATTGTTCAGCTCTGGCGATGCAAATGCACCGAGAACCCTGCAACTTCAAAGAAGACATCTGGCATCGCAACCTCCGCGGTGCACAAGCACCGGCCGCGCATTCGGGAAACCCACGATTACACCAAAGACTTGAATCGAAGTCAAAGCCTGGTGCAACAGCGGCCAATTCGCAGCGAGGAGATCCCGGGGGTAAATCTGTGGATAACCACGGTATTCGATGACTTTGAGCCGTAGAATCCGCCCGCTCCAAAAGAACTTTTCCACAACATGAGCGCTGACCTCTGGCAGCGCGGCTGCGAACGACTTGCCGCCGAACTGCCCGAACAACAATTCAATACCTGGATTCGCCCGCTGCCAGCCGCGGACGTCGCAGACCATGGTGAGAGCGGCGCGGTGGCGTCGCTGCGCGTGCCCAATCGCTTCAAGCTCGACTGGATTCGCAATCAATACGCTGGCCGCATCGAAGCAGTGCTAAGTGAATTGGCTGGCAAGCCGGTGCGGCTCGATCTGATGCTGGCTGCTCGCGACATCCCCGCTCGACCCACCGCGGTGGCGATTCGGCCCACGGGCCCATCGGGCGCCACGGTCGGTGGCGGGGGGTTTGCGGAAACTTCCGCACCGCCTGTACAACGCGGCCCAGCATCCTTAGCCACCTTGCCGCGGCATCGGCTGAACCCCATGCTGACGTTTGACACCCTGGTGCCAGGCCGGGCCAACCAGATGGCGCGTACCGCTGCGCTTCACGTGGCCGGCGCACCGGGGCAGATGTACAACCCGCTGTTCATCTACGGCGGCGTCGGTCTGGGCAAGACGCATCTGGTCCACGCCGTAGGCAATGCACTGCTTGCCGATCGGGCCGATGCACGCGTGTTGTACTTGCACGCAGAGCAGTTCATCACCGACGTGGTGAAAAACTACCAGCGCAAAACCTTCGACGAGCTGAAGGCCAAGTACCACCAGCTCGATCTGCTGCTGATCGATGACGTGCAGTTTTTCGCCGGCAAAGAGCGCACTCAGGAGGAGTTCTTCAACGCCTTCGAAGCGCTGCTGGCGAAGAAGGCCCACATCATCATGACCAGCGACACCTACCCGAAAGGCTTGGTGGACATCGATGAGCGCCTGACCTCGCGCTTTGATGCGGGGCTCACCGTGGCCATCGAACCGCCTGAGCTGGAGATGCGGGTGGCGATTCTGATGCGCAAATCGGATGCCGAAGGCACGTCGATGCCGGAAGACGTGGCGTTTTTTGTCGCGAAGAACGTTCGCGCCAACGTGCGCGAACTCGAAGGCGCGCTGCGCAAGATCCTCGCCTATTCACGGTTCTCGCAGAAGGACATCAACATCCAGCTCGCCCGTGAAGCGCTGAAGGATTTGCTGTCGATCCAGAACCGACAAGTAGGTGTCGAGAACATCCAGAAGACCGTCGCCGATTTCTACAAGATCAAGGTGGCCGACATGTACAGCAAGAAGCGCCCAGCCAGCATTGCGCGGCCACGCCAGATTGCGATGTACATCGCCAAGGAAATGACACAGAAAAGCTTGCCCGAGATTGGCGAACTGTTTGGCGGCCGGGATCACACGACAGTGCTGCATGCCGTGCGCAAGATCGCAGCAGAGCGCCAAAAGAACAGCGAGCTGAACCAACAGTTGCACGTGCTTGAGCAAACGCTCAAGGGATGACCGAGGTATTGGCGCTCTGTCAAACAACAAAGCTGGGGACAAGTTTTGAACAAGTCACCATCTGTCCACAGGCCCGCGCCGTTTTGAAAAGTTGTTGTCAGAGAGTCCCGCCGTTCACGGGGCTGCGCGCACAGGGTTCAAGTGAAGGTAAGCGGTTGATGGAAAAGGGGAAAATGGTGTTTTCCACAGAAAATGCCGTCCTCTACTAAGACGACTAATTTAAGAGGTTGAAATGATTGTCTTAAAGGCAGCACAAGAAAAAGTTCTGAGCGCTTTGCAAGCTGTGGCGG
>CAHJWV010000539.1 GCA_903643055.1 Burkholderiales bacterium
GCCTGCTAAAGATATCTGGCGATTGAGAGGTGCAGGGTCTTGACTTGGCAAGGTGGCCCACACCGCCGCAGATGCTTTCAGGCCAACGTCAGGCGCTGCCTCTTTGTTGAGCACCGCGTCAGACATTCAATAGGCAACGGGCTTGCGGCGTTGTTCAAACAGTTGTCCACAAGCTTGCCCACGGCGCGCAGGGACAACTTCCCGGTGGGTGGCTTCATGCGCTTGCGAGGTAGCAGGTATGAGCCCTGTGGTGATCGTCGCGAGGGACATGCAGCCGCTGGGCAGATTCTTCGCGTTGTCGTGGGGGCTTGCCTGGATGTCGCAAGCTGAGGCCGTTCCCCTCGGCAATTGCGGGCTTGGCGCCAGGCCTTGATCGAGGAAATCGCTCGCGGGCGTTGTGTGAGCAGCCGGAGGCGATTTGATCCGCCAGGTGTGGTAGGCGGTGTTGTGCCGAACCCGATCTTGTTATCAGAGCCTCACCCAGCCTTGCCATCCAAGTCGGCACCTCAATCTCCATCCAAGCCCTGCTCTGGATTTCGAGGTCAATGACTGTGTCATCAATGCAGCGCTCGCGCGCACAGATGAAGTGGATGGTCATCATGCCGGCAGCCATGACAAGCGGGAGCGAACTTCTGACAACTTGAGCAATGGAATGCTCACGAACTTTCAATGCTGTCGGTAAATAATAGCTAAGTGAATGCTCCCTATAATTTCTTCGTTTGATCAAAAACGACTTCGGGTTAGCGCCGGTCAGATGAAGCAAAGGTCCGTAGATTTGACTTCGTGGCAAGAAGGGAAACGTCATCGAACGACGGTCCCCGAATCAAGTGCCAAAGCCTTATTAACCTCCTTTGAACTAAGACATGAAAACTAATTTCCCTCTCAAATCGCTTTGTTTCCTAGTCGCCTACACGGCCGTGACCGTCGTGGCTGCAGTCGGCCTGCCCAGCATTGCTGCGGCGGGCACGCCACTGGTCAGCAAGGCCAGCGGCCTGTGCCTGGACATCGTGGGTGTCAATCAAGCGGCAGGCGCGGCCATCGATGTTTGGAGTTGCAATGGCGGCACCAATCAGCAATGGGAATTCACGACAGCAGGCGAGTTGCGCAGCCTCGATGGCTCGCGCTGCCTTGACGCTTACGGCGGTGGCATCACCAACGGAACCAAGGTGACTTCCTATACCTGCACCGGTGGCGTCAATCAACAATGGACCTTTGCAAGCAGCGGTCAGATCGTCAGCCAGTCGGGCTTGTGCCTGGACGTCAGTGGTGGTGCTACGACCAAAGGCACCGCCGTTGTGCTGTGGGGCTGCCATGGCGGTATCAATCAGATCTGGAGCAAGGCCGTCACCAGCAGCGCTAGCGGTTGTGTGGCCGAGACCTGGACGCGTGGTGTCAATTACCCGCTGGGCACGGTCGTCAAATACACCAACGGCAACTACTACAAAGAGGTCAATGCAGGCACGAACGGCAGCGATGGCAACGATCCGGTCATCAGCACCTGGTACTGGCAACCCACTACCTGCACCAGCACCGCCGTTGGCAGTGCCGGCAACATCAGCAATGGCGACAACACCAGCGGCCCGTTCGTGTTGACCGAAGCGCAATTCAATTCGATGTTCCCGAGTCGCAATGCGCTGTACACCTATGGCTCGCTCGTGAAGGCATTGAGCGCCTACCCGGCCTTCGCTCACACCGGCAATGACACGACGAAGAAGCGGGAAGTCGCCGCCTTCCTGGCCAACGTCGCTCACGATTCGGACAGCCTGAAGATCGTGCGTCAGGCCAACCGCACCAATGCGTCAACGTATTGCTCGGGTGACTGCGCTCCCGGCCAGCAGTATTACGGCCGTGGCCCGATTCAGTTGAGCTGGAACTACTTTTACCGCGCTGCGGGTGAAGCGATTGGTGTCGATCTCTTGGCGCACCCGGACTTGGTCGCCACCGACAGCACGATCGCTTGGAAGACCGCGATCTGGTACTGGATGACCAACACGGCTTACGCTGGCGTCACCCCGCACAACGCCATCGTCAACGACCAAGACTTCGCTGCCACGATCCGTGCAATCAATGGTTCGGAGGAGTGCCGTGGCGCTGCCCCTGACGAAGTGCAGACACGGGTGAACTTCTACAGCCAGTTCGTCGGGATCGTCGGCATTCCGCTGGGCGACAAGCTGTACTGCTGAGTGAGCTTGAACGGCGGCCCGCGTCCAGCGATGCGGTCCGCTTGCTTGTAGCGGCAGGGTCTCGCTCTATGCCCTGCCCAACGAGCATCGCCTTCGATTGGCGAGGGTGATAGCCAGACGCGAAAGAGCTTCCCGTCTTCGCCTCTGTCGTCTGCCTCTGCCCTCTGCCTTCTGCATCTCATGCGCTAGGTGAGCCAGCAGCTTCACCCCTCATTACCGTTGATGAGATCGGCACAGATTCTCAAGTGCCGGGCAGCAGGATGCGACGGTCGACCTTGCGGATGTCGGTGTGGCCGCAAAAGGCCATCGTCAGGTCGAGTTCGTTGGCGATCAGGTCCAGCGCGTGCCTTACGCCGGCCTCGCCCATCGCTCCCAGGCCGTAGAGAAAGGCGCGGCCGATCAGCACGCCGCGTGCGCCGAGCGCTACCGCCTTCAGCACGTCTTGCCCGCTGCGCACGCCGCCATCCATCCAGACCTCGATGCGCGAGCCCACCGCTTCAACGATCGCCGGCAACGCCCGGATCGACGACATCGCGCCGTCCAGTTGGCGCCCGCCGTGGTTGGAGACGATCAGCGCATCGGCGCCGCTGTCGGCGGCCAGCCGGGCATCTTCTTCATCGAGCACGCCTTTCAAGATCAGCTTGCCGCCCCAGCGCTTCTTGATCCATTGGACATCGGCCCAGCTCAGCGACGGGTCGAACTGCTCGGCCGTCCAGGCGCTCAGCGAAGACAGGTCGCCAACGCCTTTTGCATGGCCGACGATGTTACCGAAACTGCGCCGCTTGGTGCCCAACATACCCAGACACCAACGCGGCTTGGTCGCCAGGTTCAGCAGGTTTGCAAGCGTCGGCTTGGGCGGTGTCGATAAGCCGTTCTTGATGTCTTTGTGGCGCTGGCCCAGCACCTGCAGATCGAGCGTCAGCATCAGCGCGCTGCAGTTGGCGGCGCGTGCGCGCTCGATCAGGCGCTCGACGAAATCGCGGTCGCGCATCACATAGAGCTGGAACCAGAATGGCGATCGCGTGTGCGCCGCCACGTCTTCGATCGAGCACACGCTCATGGTCGACAGCGTGAACGGAATGCCGAATTGCTCGGCCGCGCGGGCCGCGAGGATCTCGCCATCGGCATGCTGCATGCCGGTCAGCCCGGTCGGCGCGATGGCCACCGGCATCGCGACCTCGTGGCCGATCATCGTGGTGCGCAACGAGCGGCCGAGCAGGTTGACCGCCACGCGCTGGCGCAGCTTGATCGACTGGAAGTCGGCCTCGTTCGCGCGGTAGGTGCTTTCGGTCCATGAGCCGGCATCGGCGTAGTCATAGAACATCCGCGGTACGCGCTTCTTCGCGAGCACGCGCAGGTCTTCGATCGAGGTGATCTGCGGCGGGCGCGGGGAATGCGTCGGTGAATTCTTGGGCGAGGCAGGGCGCATCGGGTCTCCGGAAGGCGGCAGCTGCGGGGCGAGCTGGAGTTGCGATGCTACGCGGCGGATAGGCTTGTGCCGCTTGCTCTGGCTTGTTCGCTTGGCTTTCTGCCTTGCGTGTCTGGCGCTGTGCTGAAAGCTCTGCGCCGCCAGTGCTTAGCTCTTGGCCTTCAGCGCGACGCGTCTCTTTCCCTTTCCTTACCCTGAGCGATCGGCCGTCGGCCCCCGGCGCGCGGATCGTGCCTTGCGCACTTCGCTTCGTTTTTCTCTGAGGCCCAAGCTTTCGGCGTTCAGATGCGCCGGCGCCGCGGCGTGAAGTTCAGTTGCGTGCTGGTCTTCAGCGGCGTGGCGCTGATCTGCACCGGCACCGCCGTTTGATCCTGCAACTGATCGGGATGCCACACCGTCAGCGACGCTGCGCCATCGGGCACGCTGTCGATCGCAGCCACACCGCT
>CAHJWV010000540.1 GCA_903643055.1 Burkholderiales bacterium
CGCCCCGCAAGGGCAAGCGCCAGCCGCTGCTGTCCGAGCGCTTGACCGACCCGACCACGTGCTGGCGGCGGGTGGTCCAGGCCAGCCGAGCCAACTGGCGCAGAACGGGCTGGATCGAATACACCTATGGCACCGCTCTTTGGCATCATGGCGGCAAGCCGATCGTGCCAATCCTGTGGGTGCTGGTGCGCTACCCCGACGGACGCCACGAGCCGCAAGCTTTCCTGTGCACGGACACCGAGGCGAGCCCGTGCGACGTGCTGGACTGCTACAATCGTCGATGGGCCGTCGAGACCACCTACGAAGAGAGCCGTGCCCACCTCGGAATGGAGACGCAGCGCCAATGGTCCGATCCGGCGATTTTCCGCACAACGCCGCTGCTGCTCGGCCTTTACACCGTCGTCGCCCTTTATGCTCACTTGCATGCCGACCGGCTCGCGCTCTCGCCGCGGCGGGCGGCCTGGTATCCGAACCGGCTCCGACGTTTGCCGACGCCCTCGCACGCCTACGTCAGCACCTCTGGCTTGAGCGGATCGTTACCTCGGCTGCTGGGGCCGACATGACCGAGCCGATCAGCCCAGCACTCCAGGGCATTCTCGAGGCCGCCTGCTACGCACCATGACAACCGACCATGCCCACGGTGCCGCACCGAATTTGGGCAAAGTCGAGGCCCGTTCTATGGCGTACCCCCGGATGCGGGGCATCAGCTCGATGCCGAGGAGATGGGCCAGACCGAAGATCGCCGCCGACTGCCCGTGCGTGTCCGAGTGGACCGTCGAGGGCTGCAGGAGCGACCGGTTCTCGGCCACGAAGTCCAGGATGGCGTGGCCCTCGTAGGCGCCGCAGGCCAAGAAACGCGAGAACAGGGCGATGTACGTGTCGAACACAAGGTAGTAGCCGATGCCGCCATAGCCGCCGTAACGGATGTGGTACGAGGACTTCAGGCTCTCGGGATGCACGTCCCACTTCATCCCGTCCGCCGACGCGCTCTCGCCGGTGCCCCAGAAGCGGTGCAGGCCGATCCGGGCGTAGGCGTCGATCACACCCGTGATCGCCTCGTCCAGGCTGGCCTCGGTCATGTGGCGCTGGTTGACGTGGGCCACATGCCTTCGGTCCAGGCCCTTGAGCGAGCGCGCCGCCTGGCTCGGGCCGAGGCCGCATCCGTAGCAGAATATGGTCGCCACGTAGCGCTCGCGCGGGCGCTCCAGCTTGGCCTCCAAGCCAGAGACCGGGCCGAAGTGCCGGGTCCAGTTGAGCCAATGCTCGGTAGTGTCTCAGTTTGAAATTGATTTTTTGCGGGCCGACCTTTTCTTGTTGCCGTATGGCAACCGCCCTGCGGCATTGCGGAATGCTTCCAGCATGACATCTTCTGCCATCTTGCAGTCCACGACGGCAGCCCAATGCACTGTCTGGGGGCTGGTCAGCTTGAGGATTTCTTGACCGCCCCTGTGAGGGTACGAGTCGCCGTATCGGTGTCTATAAAACTCACCCAGACGAACCCGCAATGGGCGGGTGGTCCGGCCGATGTAAACGACGTACTGTCCCTCAATCACATCGGCGACCGTGATGATGTAAACGCCAGAGCCGCGCTCCGGGACAGGCCGTCCCCACTCAACCAAACCTCCTGCCATCACTCCGATGCGCTCGAAAAGCCACTCTGGTGTGATCGCTGTTGTCATTGCTCGCTCAGACTGCTTTCGACTGGCGCGGCTTGTAAAGAACAGAAAAAGCTCTCACAGACCCGTGAGGTGTGCCTGCTCCATAATACCGGGCGTATCGGCTGCAGGCCCGCCACATCTGCCAAGACCTCGACATGTGGCGCAAGCGCCTGGTCGACATCGAGCGCGACATCGACAGCCTGCTCGAACGCAACGAAGTCGGCCAGCTGCTGCTCAGCGTCGAACCAAAAGGTTCGCCGGACATCGACGGCATCGGCCCGCAAACAGCCGCACGCATCATCGCCGCCGTGGGCGACCCGGCGCACTTCAAGAGCGCCGCCGCGTTCGCAGCCTATGTCGGTGTGGTGCCCGGCCTCAAGCAATCCGGCAAGAACGGCAGCCGCCGCGCCGCCTGCGCACCGATGGGCAACGCCCGTCTGCGCAGGGCGCTGTGGATGCCCGTCGTCGGCGCGGTCCGGCGCAATGCCTGGCTCAAGCCGTTCTATGACGGCCTCATCGCCCGCGGAAAGCCGCCCAAGCTCGCCCTCGTCGCCACAATGCGCAAGCTGCTCCACGCCGCCTACAGCGTCACCAAGAACCGTCGGCCGTTCACAATCAAACTTGCCGAGGCATGAAGAAAACACTTGCTGGACGTGACGGTATCTCACCGGGCCTTGATGGAGGCATCAGCCGCACGATGCCGGGTTTGCTTTCAGATGCGGCTCCTGAGTTCCAGGCAAGCCGCCCACAAATCCTCGGTCACCACACTTCCTGCGATGCGTTCCACCACGCCTCGCACGTGCTCGGCGTAGCCCGGCCACGCAGTGGCAATGCGAAGAGCTAATCCACCGAAACGACTCCAACCTTCCTCAGCATCCCGCCCGCGCGCAAGCGCGCCGGCTGCCTCGAGTAGATCGATCATAGTCTTGGACCTGTTCATGGCAGGCGGCGGCGTGATAACATTTTCGGCTGAGATAGAAAATTGACGGGCAACCGCTTCGATCTGCACTGCCAACGCCTCGCGTGTGACCTCGTCACCGACGGCGCTGGCCAAACGCGCACCGGCCTGGAGCGCAGCCAGTCCTGAGATCGGCTCGGCTGCGACGATTGGCTCGAAGTTGGCGCCGCGCAACGCGTCCGACATCTTGGCCAAAATGTTCGGGGCGAGTGCTGGCTGAGCTAGGGCGCCAAGCAGCACCCATGCAGCCG
>CAHJWV010000541.1 GCA_903643055.1 Burkholderiales bacterium
GCTCTTCCGATCTCTTCTTCGTGGCTGGAACTGGTGCGGAGCTTGGTTGGCCAATAGGGCCAGACCAACGGTTTGTTTTCGTGCTCTGGCGGCATCGGCATCAATTCAAACTGTGTAACGCTTGCCGCACCGTGGCGATTGCTGGTGCCGACGCAATCACTGCCCGTGTCGCCGCCGCCGATCACGATCACATGTTTGCCTTCGGCCCGGAGTTGCGCCTTCAGCTTGTCGCCCGCATTGACCTTGTTTTGCTGGGGTAGAAACTCCATCGCGAAATGGACGCCTTCCAGCTCTCGCCCCGGTACGGGCAAATCCCGCGATTGTTCGGCGCCTACTGTCAGCAAGACCGCGTCAAACTGTGATTTCAGTTCTTCAGGGGTGATGCTTTCAGTAGCCCAGTTGGTGACCTTGCTGCCCTCGCCAAGCTTGCCAACGATGATGCCGGTTTTGAAGGTCACGCCTTCGGCCTGCATCTGAGCGACGCGCTTGTCGATGTGCGACTTTTCCATCTTGAAATCCGGGATGCCATAGCGCAGCAATCCACCGACGCGGTCGTTCTTTTCGAACACTGTCACGTCATGACCCGCACGTGCGAGCTGCTGTGCGGCCGCCAGCCCTGCCGGCCCGCCGCCGACGATCGCGACCTTCTTGCCGGTTTTGATCTTTGCCGGGCGGGGATGAACCCAGCCTTCCGACCACGCGCGGTCAATGATCGCGTGCTCGATGCTCTTGATACCGACGGCATCGCCGTTGAAGTTCAGCGTACAGGCCGCTTCGCAGGGCGCCGGGCAGATGCGCCCGGTGAACTCGGGAAAGTTGTTGGTCGAATGAAGTACGTCGATCGCGTTGCGCCAATCAGCCCGGTACACCAGGTCATTGAAGTCCGGAATGACGTTGTTGACCGGGCAACCGCTGTTGCAGAACGGCGTGCCGCAGTCCATGCAGCGTGCGCTCTGAATCTTCGCCTCGTCTTCCTTCAAGCCGATGACGAATTCGTTGTAGTTCTTGAGCCGTTTCTGAACGGGCTCGTAGCCCTCTTCCAGACGCTCGTATTCCATGAAGCCGGTGACTTTACCCATGATGTATGACTCCTCGCGTCGTTCGTTCAGGCTTTGGCTCGGCTCTTGCCGGCAGGCTTGTCGGCAGCTTTGGCCCGGGCGATGGTGTCGCCTGCCTGTTTGGCCGCGTTGATCTCACCCAGTGCGCGCTTGTATTCACTGGGG
Organism: Burkholderiales bacterium; assembly: GCA_903643055.1. Next base: position 1,224 of record CAHJWV010000541.1, read on the forward strand.
AATACCTTCACAAACTTGGCGCGAACCTCCGTCCAGTGGTCGAGGATCTCGCGGGCACGCAAGCTGCCCGTCCAGCGGTGATGATCGTCAAGCAGCTTCTTCAACAGCACCTCATCGGTCTGCCCTTGATGCCAGGTGGCTTTATCGCCAGAGGCTTCCTGATCGGCCGCGGTCAGCACCTTGTCGAGAGACACCATTGCGGTATTGCACCGCTTAGCGAATTGCCCGTCTTCGTCATACACATAAGCCACCCCACCGCTCATGCCTGCGGCGAAGTTGCGGCCCGTCTTGCCCAGCACCGCCACCGTACCGCCCGTCATGTATTCGCAGCCGTGGTCGCCCAAGCCCTCCACCACGGCAGTCGCGCCCGACAGGCGCACTGCAAAGCGCTCGCCAGCGACGCCACGGAAGAAGGCCTCGCCACTGGTCGCGCCATAGAGCACGGTGTTGCCCACGATGATGTTGCGGGTCGAATCGCCACGGAAGTCGATGCTGGGGCGAACCACCACGCGCCCGCCCGACAGGCCCTTGCCGGTGTAGTCGTTGGCGTCACCAATCAAATACAGCGTGATGCCTTTCGCCAGGAACGCGCCGAAGCTCTGGCCACCGGTGCCTTCGAGCTGCATGAAGATCGTGTGGTCCGGCAAGCCTTCCGCGTGACGGCGCACCAGTTCACCCGACAACATCGCGCCCACAGTGCGGTTGACATTGCGCGTCTCGGCAATGAACTGCACCTTCTCGCCGCGCTCAAGCGCCGGCAGGCATTTCTCGATCAACTTGACATCGAGTGCACGTGACAAGCCATGGTCTTGCGTTTCGACCTGACGGCGCGCCACATCGGCAGGCACCGTCACCTGATGGAAGATCCGGCTGAAGTCCAGGCCCTTGGCCTTCCAGTGCGAGATGCCCTTCTTGGTGTCGAGCAGATCCGAGCGCCCGACCAAATCATCGAACTTTCGAATGCCCAGTTGGGCCATGATCTGGCGCACTTCTTCGGCAATGAAGAAGAAGAAGTTCACCACGTGTTCCGGGCGGCCCTGGAATTTCTGACGCAGTACCGGGTCTTGCGTGGCGACGCCGACCGGGCAAGTGTTCAGATGGCACTTGCGCATCATGATGCAGCCCTCGACGACCAAGGGCGCCGTTGCGAAGCCAAACTCGTCAGCACCCAGTAGAGCGCCGATGACAACATCGCGCCCGGTCTTCATCTGGCCATCCGCCTGCAGGCGGATGCGGCCACGCAGGCGATTGAGCACCAGTGTTTGCTGCGTCTCGGCCAGGCCCAGCTCCCACGGCGTGCCCGCGTGCTTGATGCTCGACCACGGCGATGCCCCCGTGCCACCGTCATGGCCTGCGATCACGATGTGATCGGCCTTGGCCTTCGCCACGCCGGTTGCGATCGTGCCGACACCCACCTCCGACACCAGCTTCACGCTGATGTCCGCGCGTTGGTTCACGTTCTTCAGGTCGTGGATCAGCTGAGCCAAGTCTTCGATCGAATAGATGTCGTGGTGCGGTGGTGGCGAGATCAAGCCCACGCCCGGCACCGAGTAGCGCAGGAAGCCGATGTATTCGCTAACCTTGCCACCGGGCAGCTGACCGCCCTCGCCAGGCTTGGCGCCTTGGGCCATCTTGATCTGAATCTGGTCGGCAGACGACAGGTATTCCGCCGTCACACCGAAGCGGCCGGAAGCGACCTGCTTGATCTTCGAGCGCAGCGAATCCCCTTCTTGCAGCTCGTAATCGGCCTCCATCACCTTGGCCCCGAGCACATCACTGACCTTGGTTCCGGCGGTGATCTTGATGCCCTTCAGCTCGTTGCGATAACGCGCCGGATCTTCGCCGCCCTCACCGGTGTTCGACTTGCCGCCAATGCGGTTCATCGCCACAGCCAGCGTTGCATGGGCTTCGGTCGAGATGGAGCCGAGCGACATCGCGCCAGTGGCAAAGCGTTTGACGATTTCTTTGGCCGACTCCACCTCGTCGATCGGAATCGCCTTGCTCGGATCCAGTTTGAATTCGAACAGACCGCGCAAGGTCATGTGGCGGCGCGATTGATCGTTAACCAGCTGCGCATACTCTTTGTACGTATCAAAGCGGTTAGCTCGCGTGCTGTGCTGTAGCTTGGCGATCACGTCAGGCGTCCACATGTGTTCTTCGCCACGAACCCGCCACGCATATTCGCCGCCGGCGTCGAGCATGTTGGCCAGCACCGGATCGTCGCCAAAGGCGGCCTTGTGCATGCGGATGGCTTCTTCCGCAACATCAAAAACATCGATGCCGCCGACTTGGCTGGCCGTGCCGCGAAAGTATTTCTCGATCAACGAACGGTCGAGGCCGATGGCTTCGAACAGTTGCGAGCCGCAGTAAGACATGTAGGTCGACACGCCCATCTTGGACATGATCTTCGACAAGCCCTTGCCGATCGCCTTGACATAGTTGTAGATCGCCTTCTCGGCCGACAAATCGCCCGGCAACTCTTTGTGCATCGACACCAGCGTTTCCATCGCCAGATAAGGATGTACCGCTTCCGCGCCATAACCGGCCAGCACCGCGAAGTGATGAACCTCGCGCGCCGAACCCGTCTCGACCACCAAGCCTGCCGTGGTGCGCAGGCCTTCCCGCACCAGATGCTGGTGGATGGCCGACAGCGCCAGCAGCGCGGGGATCGCGACATGGCCTTTGTCCATGCGGCGGTCGCTGATGATCAAGATGTTGTGCCCTTCCTTGATCGCATCCACGCTCTTGGCGCACAGCGAGGCCAGTTGCGCCTCGACGCCTTCGTCGCCCCAGCTCAGCGGATAGGTGATGTTGAGTTCGTAGCTGCGGAACTTGCCGTAGGTGTACTTCTCGATCTCGCGCAGGCGGTCCATGTCGGCGAAATCGAGCACCGGCTGCGACACCTCCAGGCGCATCGGTGGGTTCACCGCATTGATGTCCAACAGATTCGGCTTCGGGCCGATGAACGACACCAGCGACATCACCACCGCTTCTCGGATCGGATCGATCGGCGGGTTGGTGACCTGTGCGAACAGCTGCTTGAAGTAGTTGTAGAGCGGCTTGTTCTTG
>CAHJWV010000542.1 GCA_903643055.1 Burkholderiales bacterium
AAACCTTTGAATCCGCCTCCGCAGTCCCAACGCGCCTGACCAGGATGTGACAGTCGCAACATGGCATTTCAGCCACTGCGCACAGATCAATTCACAGGACACCTCGCAGTGCAATGCATCACGCATTTCAGTTCACGTGACTTTGTTCACACCTCGCTACTTATGTGACAAAGCGCATATTTAACTCCCTATTGTGTCCAGCTTAATGACTTCATACAGTCGGTAAGTCCGAGCTCACTCCGTCGGGCGTTCGTGCATCCAGGGCGATATAGCAAATCGCCTGTGTGCCAATTAACTACAACCCGTGGTTTCCCTAGGGATTTGGAGAACACTGTATGTCGTCTGTCGGTCTGGGAACGGTAGGAGATTTCGAAGGTCATTCGGCCCACTGGCTTGGCAAGGAAAGGACGATTGCCGCAACGGGTTTCAATCGCTGGCTGGTGCCGCCAGCGGCTTTGGCGATCCATCTGTGCATCGGCATGGCATACGGCTTCTCGGTGTTCTGGCTGCCGTTGTCGAAAGCGCTGGGCGTCAAGGAAAGCATCAAGTGCGGCGCTGACGTCGGCTTCTGGACCGAACTGTTCACGACCACCTGCGACTGGAAGGTCTCGACGCTCGGTTGGATGTACACGCTGTTCTTCGTCTTCCTCGGCTGTTCGGCCGCGCTGTGGGGCGGCTGGCTGGAACGGGCCGGCCCGCGCAAGGCCGGCGTCGTCAGTGCCTTGTGCTGGTGCGGCGGCATGCTGGTTTCGGCGCTGGGCATTTACCTGCATCAGTTCTGGCTGATGCTGCTCGGCTCCGGCGTGATCGGTGGCATCGGCCTGGGCCTGGGCTACATCTCGCCGGTCAGCACCTTGATCAAGTGGTTCCCGGACCGCCGCGGCATGGCCACCGGCATGGCGATCATGGGCTTCGGCGGCGGCGCGATGATCGGCTCGCCATTGGCCAACGAACTGATGAAGCACTTCGCGACCGCCGATGACGTCGGGGTGATGCAGACCTTCATCGTGATGGCGCTCCTCTACTTCATCTTCATGATGGGCGGCGCGATGGGCTACCGCATCCCGCCCTCGGGCTGGAAGCCGGCCGGCTTCACGCCGCCTGCGCCGCAGGCCGATTCGATGATCACGCAGCGCCATGTGCATGTGAAAAAGGTCTGGGGCATTCCGCAGTTCTGGCTCGTCTGGCTCGTGCTGTGCATGAACGTCAGCGCGGGCATCGGCGTGATCGGCATGGCCAGCCCGATGCTGCAGGAAGTGTTCGGCGGCGGCCTGATCGGCCTTGACAAGAAATTCGGCGAGCTCGACAAAGGCCAGTTGACCGCGATTGCCGGCGTGGCCGCAGGCTTCACCGCGCTGCTCAGCCTGTTCAACATCGGCGGGCGCTTCTTCTGGGCCAGCATCTCCGACAAACTCGGCCGCAAGAAGACCTACATCGCGTTCTTCGTGCTCGGCGGCATCCTCTACGCCAGCATGCCGGGCAGCGCCTCGGCCGGCAGCAAGCTGCTGTTTGTCGGTGCCGCCTGCATCATCCTGAGCATGTACGGCGGCGGCTTCGCGACCGTGCCGGCTTATCTCGCCGACCTGTTCGGCACGCAGATGGTCGGTGCCATCCACGGCCGGCTGCTGACCGCCTGGGCCACGGCCGGCATCCTCGGCCCGCTGGTCGTCAACTACATGCGCGACTACCAGCTCCAGATGGGCCTGCCCCGCGAGCAGGTCTATGACCAGACGATGTACATCCTCGTCGGCATGCTCGCGATCGGGCTGATCGCCAATCTGCTGATTCGCCCGGTGGCCGAAAAATGGTTCATGTCGGACAAGGAACTGGCCGAAGAAAAGCGTTTGGCGTACGACAAGGCCGCAGGCGCCAACTCACCCATCGGCATGGCCGTCTCGATGAGCGGCGGCACGACGCCGTTGCCCGCGGTGGCACTGGCCTGGGCCGCAGTTGTGTTGCCGATGGCCTGGGGCATCTACAAAACCCTGCTCAGCGCACAAAAATTCTTCAACTGACTTTGCGTCGCCCACCCTCACGGCAACGCTTCTTCAACGAACACCCCACCGCCCGCCGTTCATCGCCTCATGCACCCTGCTTGCACCGGGCATGAAGTGCGGCACAGGCGGTGGGCATCGACCCATGGGCCATCCCGATGAGTGAACAGAAGATCGAGTTCTACAAAGGCCCGGCGGGTGGCTGGGGTGCGCTCAAGAGCGTGGGCAGGCAGCTGCTGCAGCAAGGCATCGCCGCCAAGGGCGCAAAGACTATGCTGCACGCCAACCAGCCCGACGGCTTCGACTGCCCCGGCTGTGCCTGGCCCGACCGCGATCACACCTCGACGTTCGAGTTCTGCGAAAACGGCGTGAAGGCCGTGGCGGCCGAGGCCACCGCAAAGCGCGCGACACCCGAGGTGATCGGCGCGCGCACCGTCAGCGACTGGGCGCTGCAATCCGACTTCGACCTCGAAGCCACCGGCCGCCTGACGCAGCCGCTGGTGTTTGATGCAGCCAGCGACCGCTATCTGCCGATCGACTGGGACGACGCCTTTGCACTGATCGCGCGCGAGCTGAGCGCGCTGCCCGACCCGAACCAGGCGATCTTCTATACCTCCGGGCGCACCAGCAACGAGGCCGCCTTCCTGTACCAGCTGTTCGTGCGCGAATACGGCACCAACAACTTTCCCGACTGCTCGAACATGTGCCATGAGCCCAGCGGCTCGGCGCTGCGACCGACCATCGGCGTCGCCAAAGGCACGGTCACGCTCGATGACTTCGACCAGGCCGATGCGATCCTCATTTTCGGCCAGAACCCCGGCACCAACCATCCGCGCATGCTCGGCGAGCTGCGCGCGGCTTCCAAGCGCGGCGCGAAAATCCTCAGCTTCAACCCGCTGCGCGAGCGTGGGCTGGAGCGCTTCGCGAACCCGCAGAACGCACTGGAGATGGCCACGCTCGGCTCCACGCCGATCAGCACGCATTACTTCCAGCTGAAGATTGGCGGCGACCTCGCGCTGCTCAAGGGCATGGGCAAGCGGGTGATCGAGCTTGACGATGCGGCGCGCAGCGCCGGCCGCCCGCGCGTGCTCGACCTCGCGTTCATCGAAGCGCACACGCTGGGCTTCGAGATGCTCGAAGCCGACCTGCGCGCCGAATCGTGGGACGTGATCGAGACCGAATCGGGCCTGTCGCGCGAGCAGATCTCGCAAGCGGCCGAGATCTATGCCGCCAGCGAACGCGTCATCGCCTGCTGGGGCATGGGCATCACGCAGCACCAGCATTCGGTGGCGACGATCCACATGATCACCAACCTGCTGATGCTGCGCGGCAACCTCGGCCGCGCAGGCGCCGGCGTGTGCCCGGTGCGCGGCCACAGCAATGTGCAGGGCGACCGCACGATGGGCATCTTCGAAAGGCCGGCACCGGCCTTTCTCGACCGGCTCGGCGCGGTGTTTGGCTTCGAGCCGCCGCGCGAACACGGCTTCGATACCGTCGGCGCGATCGAAGCGATGCTCGAAGGCAAAGGCCGCGTGTTCATCGCGATGGGTGGCAACTTCGCCGCCGCCACGCCCGACACCGCCGCCACCTGGAAAGCGCTGCGCTCATGCCGATTGACGGTGCATGTGGCGACCAAATTCAACCGCAGCCACGTCGTGCACGGCGAACTCGCGTTGCTGCTGCCGTGCCTAGGACGCA
>CAHJWV010000543.1 GCA_903643055.1 Burkholderiales bacterium
CCGTCGCGATCGCCCGGTCCAGCAGTTCCAGCCCGAGGCCGATCTCGCCATTGCTGACTGTCAGCCGCGGCGCGATGCGGAACACTCCGCCCATCGCCGGCAGCTTCACGATGTTCATGCTCAGGCCCGGCTTCATGCACTCGCGCGTGATGGCCTCGCCGAGTTCGAAGGCGGGTGCCTTGTGGGTGCGGTCCTTCACCACCTCCAGGCCGAGCAGCAGCCCACGGCGGCGCACAGCGCCGATGCATTCGTGGCGAGCCTGCAACTCGCGCAGGCCGGCTTCCAGCCGCGCCCCCGCCACACGCGCGCGCTCGACCAAGCCATCACGCTCCACCACCTCCAGCACCTTCAGGCCCACGGCCGCGGGCAGCGGGTCCGACACATTCGTCGTGTAGAACAGGAAGCCGCGCGCATGGGCCTCGTCTTCGATCGCCGCGGTCGTGACCACCGCCGCCCGCGGTAGCCCGGCGCCCAGCGTCTTCGACAAGGTCAGGATGTCGGGCGCCACGCCATCGCGCTGGCAAGCGAACATCAAGCCGGTGCGGCCGACGCCGGTCTGCGCCTCGTCCAGGATCAGCAACATGCCGCGCTCGCTGCACTTCTGCTTCAGCGCCGCCATGTAGCCAGGCGGCAGTTCGAGGATGCCGCCACTGCTGAGAATGGGCTCGGCGATGAAGGCGGCCAGCGCGCCGGTGGACTGGCGGTCGACCTGCTGGAGGCCATCATCAAGCTCACGGCGCCAATCCAGCTGGCCGTCTTGCTGAGTGAAGCGAGGGCGGTAGGCATTGGCGCAGGGATGGCCATCGAGCCGACCGACGCCGGCCCGTAGCCTTTGCGGCCTTCCTGTAGGTGGCGGAGGCGGCAGCACCGGTCATGCCACGCCACGACTGCGCCTCGAGCCCGCCCGTGACCAGCTTGGCCATGCGCAACGCGGCCTCGTTAGACTCGGCGCCGGTGCTCAGCAGCAGGCAGCGCTCCAGCCCCGGCGGTGCATGGCGCGCGATGCACGCCGCCAGCTCCACCACGGGCCGCGACAGCATGCCGCTGATCAAATGATCGAGCGAATGGATCTGCTCGGTCACGACAGCCGCAATGTCAGGGTGGGAATGGCCCAGCACCGCACTCATCTGCCCCGACGTGAAATCGAGGATCTTCCGCCCGTCAGCGTCATAGACGAAGCTGCCCTGCGCGCGCTCGATGATCAGCGGCTCGAAGCTGCCGCCGTAGCGCACCAGGTGGCTGCGTGCCAGTTGCCAGAATTGCGGGTCGTCGTTCCTGCTCATGTCGGGGCCTCGGGGTGGTTTGCGGCACCTTATCCAGCCCGCCTCGCCTCGCCTCGAGAAGCGAATAGTTTTGGATCGAGCTATCAGGAGAATTCACACCGTGAGCCAAACCCTCGACATCGACCTGCTGCGCAGCTTCATCGCCATCGCCGAAACCGGCGTGCTGGGCCAGGCCGCCGCCCGCGTCGGGCGCACGCAGTCGGCGCTGAGCATGCAAATGCAGCGGCTGGAGAGCGTGGTCGAGCAGCCCTTGCTGTTCCGCACCGGGCGCGCTGTGACGCTCACGGCCGGCGAACGGCTACTGATGCATGCGGGCCAGCTGCTGCGCCTGCACGATGAAGCGCTGGCCGAAATGCGCGGCCGGCAGCTCTCGGGCCTGTTGCGCATGGGCTGCCCGGACGACTACGCGGTGGTGTTCCTGCCGCACCTGTTGCGCGGCTTCGCGAGCCTGAACCCGCGCGTGCAACTGGAGGTGGTGTGCGCGCCGTCGCCGCGCCTGCGCGAACTGCTGGCGCGGCATGCGATCGATGTGGCGCTGGTCTCGGTTGCCGTCACTGACACAGTCAGTGCAAAGGGCGAAGTAGATAACAGCGAGGTGATCCGCCGTGAGCCGCTGGTATGGGTCGGCCAGCGCGGTACCCATGCAGCTGCGCTCGACCCGCTGCCGCTGGCCTTGGGCGCACCGGATGCCGTCGACCACCAGGCGCCGCGCCAAGCCCTGGACGACCAGCAACGCGCCTACCGGCTGGTCTGCGCGAGCAGCAGCATGACCGGCCTGATCGCGATGGCGCGTTCGGGCCAGGCCCTGACCGTGCTAACGCAAACCGCGGTGCCGCAAGACCTGCAGATCTTGCCGGCCGAAAGCGGCCTGCCTGCCCTGCCATCGGTGGGCATTGCCTTGGCCTTTGACCGCAACGCACCCGCAGCACTGCCGGCCGCCTTCGGAGCGCATGTGCGGCAGGCGTTGCCTGAGGCCTGAAAATCGCAGGTGGGCGAGAGCTGGTCGGCTCGGATGGATTGGCGGCCCTGCCCTCATACCCTTCCCTCAGCAGGGCCAGAATGGTGATTTCTGTGTCAGTACGGCCAGCTTGCCGACTTCTGCAAACTGCGCGTTCGCTTCGGGCACAGCATCGACTCGACCCTGAGCTCACGCCGCTTTCTTTGGGCTCGGTGTGCAGACCGCAGGCCTCGTCATTCCAACCATCCCGGCCTCGGCCACGTCTTTCAATGGGCCCTGCGGCATCCAGCGAACACCTGACGTGAGGTCTTGGACGTGCTCATATTTCCCGTGCGCAGGTATCCCATCTGCGACGATCGACTTCCAGTCTTAGCCCTGAGCTCGCGCATCCAGACGTTTAGTAGACGGCCGACATCAGTCCTTGAATCGCTGTGAGCGTCGGCTTTTGTTTAGGTTTGTTCGACGCCTGCCCGTGCGACGCCACGGTGCTGTGCATGGCGCAGTCCTGAGGGCAGGTGTTGGACAAACCTAAACAGGAGCAGCCGGACGGCGCAAGGCCGCGCAAGCGGACGGCCACGGATTCCATCGAGGCTAAGCCGCCTTTTCACCGTCGCCGGACGCTAGCCAGCAGGCGTTGCGAGGTCACGCGAGGGTATTGGCTCCGTCAAACGCTGCCGCTCCGTGCCGGATTCGCTTGGTCGCCTTCGTTCCTCTCCTCAAGCCGTACTGCCAACAGCCGAAAACAAACTCAGCGTCATCGCGCCTCAAAGAGAGTTCCCGGTGGACCTCTTTCCGTACCTGGCGTTACGAACGGACAAGCCCCCATGAAACTCAGTGTCAAACTCCCCTTGGCGTTCGCTTCGGTGCTCGCGCTCGTCCTTGCCGCAGCGCTGTATGGCACCTACAGCCTGAACCAGTCACTTACACGCTATCAGACAGTGGTCGAGGCCGGCAATGACAACGAGCGTGCCGTGGGCGACATGACTGTCGCATTCAAGGTGCAGGTGCAGGAATGGAAAAACACGTTGCTGCGCGGCAAGGATCCGACGAACCTGGACAAATATTGGGGCTCCTTCGCCAAGCAAGAGCGTGACGTCGCCGAGAGGACCAAGAAACTCCAGGCCGTGCTGCCCGAGGGTGAAAGCAGGTCGCTGGTGGACAGGTTTGCCCAGGCGCACGCCAAGATGGGCGAGGACTACCGCAAGGGCTTCGAGGCTTTCAAGGCCGCGAGCTTCGATTCGGCGGTGGGCGACACCGCGGTGCACGGCATGGACCGCGAGCCCGTCAAGCTGCTCGACGAAGCTGTCAACCAGATCGCCCTCGACAGTGCGGCTGTTTCGACCCAGGCGGCCGCAGACGGCAGACACGCCACCATCATCAGCCTGATTCTGATGTTGCTAACGTGCGTCTTCGGAATTGTCGCCGGTGGCTTGTTCAGCCGCCGCATCGTCAAGCAACTCGGCGGCGAGCCGGAGACCGCGGCTGAGTTGGCCAGGCTGGTGGCGCAAGGTGACTTGAGCGTGCAACTCGACGTGAAGCACGGAGACACGACGAGCTTGATGGCGCGTCTTGCGCAAATGCAAGCCAGTCTCGCGTCGGTGGTGTGCGACGTGCGCCAGAACTCGGAGAGCGTGGCCACCTCCAGCGCGCAGATCGCGCAGGGCAACCAGGACCTGAGCCAGCGTACAGAGGAGCAGGCCTCAGCGCTCGAAGAAACTGCTGCCTCAATGGAACAACTCAGCTCCACTGTCAAGCAAAACGCCGACAACGCCAAGCAGGCCAACCAGTTCGCGCTGGGCGCCTCGACCGTCGCCAGCAGGGGCGGCGAGGTCGTCCGCCGTGTCGTTGACACCATGAAGGGCATCAACGAAGCGTCGAAGAAGATCGCCGACATCATCGGCGTGATCGACGGCATCTCATTCCAAACCAATATCCTGGCGCTCAATGCCGCGGTTGAGGCGGCACGCGCCGGCGAACAAGGCCGCGGCTTCGCAGTGGTGGCCAGCGAGGTGCGCAACCTCGCGGGTCGCTCGGCTGAAGCAGCCAAGGAGATCAAGAGCCTGATCAACGCCAGCGTCGAGCGCGTCGCGCAGGGCACGGCGCTGGTCGATCAGGCCGGCGCGACGATGGCCGAGGTCGTTGGCTCGATCAAGCGCGTGACAGACATCATGGGCGAGATCAGCGCTGCCAGCAACGAGCAGAGCGCTGGCGTGGCGCAGGTAGGCGAGGCGGTGAGCCAGATGGACCAAGCCACGCAGCAGAACGCCGCGCTGGTCGAGGAAAGTGCCGCCGCGGCCGAGAGCCTTAGACAGCAGGCGCAGCAACTGGTGCAAGCGGTGGCGGTGTTCAAGCTGGCGCACGACAACAAGGCGAATGTCGTCATGCCCGCCCCCGTTGCCACGGCTACCCCCGCCCGCAACGGCGCTGAGCGCCGCGGGCCACACCGCTTCAATAACGTGACCCGGCCCAGCTTCGGCACCAAGGCCGAGAACAATCCCGAAGTGCCCACGCTGCGCGCCGAAACCTCGCTACGCAAGACCGGTACCGACGACTGGACGAGCTTCTGAAGTTCGACACGCTCCCCATTCTGGCCGCCGACTTCGGTCAAGCGTTCAGGGTCGCGAAGCACAGCACGTCGAAGTGCCGCTTCTCACAAGACCGAGTGACCGCTGGGGGGGTCGAAAGCGGACGCCGCAAGTGCAGAGCTGACTGACAGCAACTGTTTAGGTTTGTCCTGTTCAGGTTTGTTCGACGCCTGCCCGTGCGACGCCACGGTGCCGTGCATGCGCAGTCCTGAGGGCAGGTGTTGGACAAACCTCGGGGAAGGAAACCGCGGGCCGTGCCACGGTGCTGCGAAGTCGCTGCGGCTCTATGGCGATAGTGGTGCAGCGCTGTCGTCGAAGGTAGCCTAAGCACGGGCTTGAAGCCCATTCGCGCCATCGTCCTGCTCATCAACAATGCTGCCAGTCCGATGGAATGAGCCTGATTCAGGTACTGGACACGAAGCCGGGTGGTGGCAAGGCGAGGCTGGCCTTGCCGCGGCCCATGAGCGCATGGTCGGCGAGCGGTGCAAGCTGAGCAAGTGCACGATCACGGTCACGCCGTGCACCCTGGACCTGGTGGTACCCGGATCGACTCGCCGCGCACGAAGCTGTGCAGGATGATCATCGCGTGGCCGCAGTGTCGGCAGACGAAGGCCGCAGGCGCGGCGTCGGGCAACTCGCCTG
>CAHJWV010000544.1 GCA_903643055.1 Burkholderiales bacterium
TCACATAGAAGGGCTCGATGTGGTCGAGGCGGCCGGCGGTTTTCATTCCGGTCAGCGGCGGCCCGCGCGGAAAGCTTCGACCTCGACCGGCCGCAGATCGACCGCGGTCTTGTCGAGCACGCCGTTCACGTACTTGTGGCCATCGGTGCCGCCGAAGCTCTTGGCCAGTTCGACCGCCTCGTTGATGACGACCTTGTACGGAATGTCGATGCAGTGCTTCAGTTCGTAGGTGCCAATCATCAGCACGCCATGTTCGATCGGCGACAGCTGCGTGGTCTTGCGGTCGACGTGGCGTGCCAGCAGCGCGTCGATGTCGACCGCTTCGGCAATGCAGCCGTTCAGCAGTGCATCGAAATGCGCGATGTCGCACTTGTCGAATTCGTCTTGCTCACGCACGTGGCTTGCGATGTGGCGCGGCTCTGCACCGGAGATCAGCCATTCGTAAAGGCCTTGCAGTGCCGACTCGCGCGAGCGGCGGCGTGCCGATTTCTGGACGGCGCGCTTCGGTGCAGGCGCCGCAGCCTCGGCTTTCTTCGGGGCTTCGGTCACGACAGGTCTTCCAGCAGGTTGGCCATTTCGACGGCAACGCGGGCCGCATCGCGGCCTTTCTCGTCGGTGCGGGCCCAGGCCTGCTCTTCGTTCTCGACAGTCAGGATGGCATTGGCCACCGGGATCTCGTGGTCGAGCGACACCCGGCTGACGCCGGCACCGCTCTCGTTGGCCACCAGTTCGAAGTGATAGGTCTCGCCGCGGATGATCACGCCCAGCGCGATCAATGCGTCAAAGCGGTTGCTTTGCGCCATCGCCTGCAGTGCGATCGGCGCTTCGAGAGCGCCTGGCACCGTGACGTGCTTGATGTGTTTTGTCGAGACGCCGAGCGACACGAGTTCGGCGATGCAGGCATCGGCCAGTTGCTGAGTCAATTTGTCGTTGAAGCGCGATTGGACGATACCGATGCGAAGGTCGGTTCCGTCCAGTTCGGCGGCCTGGCCTTTGTCAGCAGCTTGCATGGGATCTTTCAGGTTTCAGAAGAGACGAAGCCGGTGACTTCGAGGCCGTAGCCGGTCATGCTCGGCATGCGGCGTGGGCTGCCCAGCAGCTTCATCCGGGTGACGCCGAGGTCGCGCAGGATCTGTGCGCCGATGCCGTAGGTGCGCAGGTCCATTTGCGCGCGCACCGGGGCGGTCGACGGGATGCCGGTCAGGCGCGGCAACAGGCTGTGGGCGTCTTCGCCGCAGTTCAGCAGCACGGCCACGCCGCGCCCGCTGGCTTGCAATTCGGCCAGCGCCAACGGAAGCGGCCACGAGTGCGCGCAGGCGCCGGTCTCGAGCAGGTCCATCACCGACAGCGGCTCGTGCACGCGCACCAGCACTTCTTCGCCGGTGTGAACCGTGCCGCGGCTCAGCGCGAGGTGAACGCCGCCGGTGCGATCACGATAAGTGGTGCAGTCGAACGCGCCTTGCGCGGTAGACAGCACCCGCTGGTTCAGCCGCTCGATCAGGGTTTCATTGCGGCTGCGGTAGCCGATCAGGTCGGCGATGGTGCCGATCTTCAGCTGGTGTTCCTTGGCGAAGATCTCGAGGTCCGGCAGGCGCGCCATCGTGCCGTCGTCCTTCATGATCTCGCAGATCACCGAGGTCGGGCTCAAGCCGGCCATGCTGGCCAGATCGCAGCCGGCTTCGGTATGGCCGGCGCGCATCAGCACCCCGCCGTCCTGGGCCTGCAACGGGAAGATGTGGCCGGGCTGCACGAGGTCGGTGGCCTTCGCATCGCGCGCCACGGCGGCGGCCACGGTGCGCGCGCGGTCGGCAGCGGAAATGCCGGTCGAGATGCCGGTGGCGGCTTCGATCGACACGGTGAATGCGGTGCCGTGCTGCGTGCCGTTGCGCACCGCCATCGGCGGCAGCTGCAGCCGCTCGCAGCGCTCGCGGGTCAGCGTAAGGCAGATCAGGCCGCGGCCGAAGCGCGCCATGAAGTTGATGGCCTCGGGCGTGATGTGGTCGGCCGCGATGACGAGATCACCCTCGTTCTCGCGGTCTTCCTCGTCAACGAGGATGACCATGCGGCCGGCAGCCAGTTCGGCAATCAGTTCGGGAACGGGAGAAATGGGCATCTTTGGATTGTAGTTGGGGGCCCCCGGCAGAAGGCCTCGGGTCCGCGTGCAGGCCACGCACACCCTTCAGGTGTTGCGCCGCTGCACGCGGCCTATTGACTTGGCAGCGGCCCGCGTGGGCGCGCGCTTAACCTTTCAGCATGCGCTCGACGTAACGCGCGATCAGGTCAATCTCAAGATTGACGGCATCGCCCGCCTGGAGCCGCCCGAGCGTGGTGTTCTGCAGCGTGTGCGGAATCAGGTTGATGCTGAACTCGCAACGGTCGGCATGGTCGGTGACGCGGTTGACGGTCAGGCTCACGCCATTGACGACGATCGACCCTTTGTACGCGAGGTACTTGCCCAGTTCCTGAGGCGCAGCGATGCGCAGCTCCCACGATTCGCCGACCGGCGCGAAGTGCGTCACCTGCCCGATGCCATCGACATGGCCGCTGACGAGGTGGCCGCCGAGGCGGTCGTTCGCGCGCAAGGCCTTTTCCAGGTTGACGAGGCCGGTGCGGTCGAGCCCGGCGGTCTTGGCCAGGCTTTCGGCGGAGATGTCGATCGCGAAGGTCTGCGCGCCGGCATCGAAGCGCACGACGGTCATGCAGGCGCCATTGATCGCGATGCTGTCGCCGAGTTGCACGTCGTCCAGGTAAGCGGCTGGGGCTTGCAGGCTCAGTTGCTTGCCGTGGCTGGCCTCGGCGCCGAGGGCCTGGATGTCTTGGATGTGGCCGATGCCGGTGATGATGCCTGTGAACATGGTGCGGGAGCGGATCAGAAGTTGTCGCGCCCGGGCCGGCGGGCGATCAGTCGCACATCATCGCCGACCTGCTCAAGGCTCATGAAGCGCAGGGTCACCGCATCTTCCAGGCGCTCCAGCGGCCCGAATGAGGCCAGGCCGTGGCCGCTGCTGCCCAGCAGCTTGGGCGCCTGGTAAATCAGGAATTCATCGACGCAGCCCTCGCGCACGAACGAGCCGCTGAGCTTGTGGCCGGCCTCGACATGCAATTCGTTGATGCCCCGCGCGGCGAGGTCATTCAGCATCTGCGGCAGATCGACCTTGCCCGATGCGCCAGGGGCGATAGCGATCTCTGCGCCGCGTGCCTTCAGAGCGGCGGTGCGGCCGGCATCCGGCTCGGCGGCGGTATAGATCAGCACGCGCCCCGGGGCATCGAGAATGCGCGCCGCAGGCGGCGTGTCCAGCCGCGAGTCGACGATCACGCGCAGCGGTTGCATTGCGGTATCGACGAGGCGCACATCGAGCCGCGGGTCGTCTTCGATGACGGTGCCGATGCCGGTCAGCACGGCACCGGCGCGCTTGCGCCAGGCATGGCCATCGGCACGCGCCGCCGGGCCGGTGATCCATTGGCTGACGCCGTTGTCGAGCGCAGTGCGGCCGTCCAGCGACACCGCGGCTTTCAGCCTCACCCAGGGGCGCTTGCGCACGATGCGCGAGAAGAAGCCGATGTTCAGTTCACGGGCTTCGCGGGCGAACAGTCCGACATCCACCTGAATGCCCGCCGCGCGCAGCCGCGCCGTGCCGCGCCCGGCGACTTCGGGAAACGGGTCCTGGAGGGCCGCCACCACGCGGGCCAACCCGGCCGCCACCAGGGCATCGCAGCAAGGCGGCGTGCGGCCGTGGTGGGCGCAAGGTTCGAGCGTCACATAGGCGGTGGCGCCGCGAACGTCTTCATCGCGGCTCGCGGCGTCGCGCAAGGCCATCACTTCGGCATGGGCACCGCCCGCCTGCTGCGTGTGGCCACCGCCGAGCAAGCGGCCCTCGCGATTCAGGATCACGCAGCCGACCCGCGGGTTCGGCTCGGTCAGGCCGATACCGAGCGCGGCCCAGGCCAGCGCATCGCGCATCGCGGTTTCATCAACGGTGGAAAAAACGTTGGACAGATCGTTCGTGAGGGCAGTCATCGGCAAGGCCTTTGCGGCCTCACATCAAGACGGATGCTGACGTTGACCGCGAAGAGGCGATTGTGCGATGGATGCTACGGCGATGATGGAAGCGGCTCAGGGCAGGGCTGCGGGCCGGGAATGACGAGGTAGTTCTGCTGGCTGAGGCTGGTTCGGACATCGGCATAACTGAAAGATCGCGTGGCGTCATCGGTTGCGGGTTCGCTCGCTTTCGTCGACTGATCACGGGGCGCGGCGGTCTCCGCGCTGCTGCTGCTTTGATAAGGGCACGCCTTGTAGCTGCCTGCGCTGTGGCCCATTGACCACCCCTGCGGCTCCAGTGCCAGCCGGCCGCTCCACGCCGACTGATGCTCGGCCAAAGCGACGACGCAGTGATAGGCGACGAAGCGTTCGCCCAGGTCCGTCCATCGGCTCACGCCGACGCTGCGCGCTTCGGCCGCCAATGGCACGGTCTCGGTGTGGGCTTGGCCATTCAACTGATAACGCACCGTCTTTAGCGCTTCGCTTTCGCAGGCAGGTACCCGGCTTGCGCCAGATTCGAGCGTGAGGCGCACTTGCAATGGCAGCGGCACATCCTGGGTTTGCTGCGCATCGGCGTTCGGGCTTGCCGCGAACCGGATGAAGCCGCTCAGCAGCAGCCCGTGGATCGATTCGCATGACGCCAGATCGGCAGCGGTTAGCGCCCGAGTGCTCTTTGCGGCATCCACGTCTTTGCACCAGGCCGTGACTTGGCCGGAGTTGGTGTTGAACATCAGTGCCGTGCTGCCGTTCTTGACGGGCTTGAACGCGCTTTGCTGAGAATTCAATCGGCTCGCGCCGGGCGGGATGCCCTTGGCCAACGCGATCGGCTTGCCTTGCGGCGGCAGCGACAACACGGCCGAGTAAATCGGCGAGGCGCCACCGATCTGCGAATGCAAGGCCACGGTCTGCGTGCTGCCGGAGCGGTCGGGCCAATGCACAGCCACCGCTGCGGCCTTCAGTGTGGCGACCTCGTCATCAACGACCGATGGGCTGATCGAAAAGCGAGAAGGGCCAACCGTGTTGACGTGGATCGGTTCGCCGATGGCTTGAAAGGCCGTGCTGCCCGAGAAGCTGCGCCAGGCCTCCATTTGCTGCTGCGCCATCTGCAGCGCTTGAATGCGCTCACGTGCCACGTCAGCACCGAGGCGCATCGTCGACTGCAGCCGCAGTGCGCCCATCAGCCCGATTGACAGCAACAGAGAACCGATCAGCGCTTCGACGAGCGACACGCCACGTTGGCGATGGATGGGTGAGTGCATCAGAGACCTCAGAAATCTCGCCAGCTGCCTGGCACGCGGGCAAACGTGCCGGTGCGGTTGCGAAGGGTTTGCAAGAGCACGGCGTCATGCTGAATGCGTGTCGTGCCGATGGCCTTCAGATCGTGCTCGAACATCAGCGCGCCATGAATGCTGCTTCCGGCGGGGTCGGCCCAACCGGCGTGGGTGCTGTAGATCGCGCCATGAACCGTGACCGCGGCATTCAGCTGAACCGGCCCATCGACCACCAGCATCACCGGGCGCTCCGGC
>CAHJWV010000545.1 GCA_903643055.1 Burkholderiales bacterium
CGTTGGTCGACAGTTCGAATCTGTCAGGGCCCACCAAAATCGTTAAGAAAAAAACGGCTTGCAGCCAATCGCGTTGCAAGCCGTTTTTCTTTGCGTGTTAGGTTGGCCAAGTCATCGCCACACTTCCTGCTGATGGATTTGTGCAGCCGGTGAACCTTGAGGGACGGCCTACGCGCATGTTTTGGGGGCGTGACACTGGTCGGCTCGTGAGTGGCGGGCCATCACCGTCGTCTCGCCGTGCAGTGATGCCATCGAGATGACGTCCGCACTCAACTGACGGGTTGCAGCGTTCCGATCCAGACGGCACGCACGGCCTGAGTCAATTCCACTTCGAAGTCTCGGTCGAAAACATTCAGCGGCTGCTGATGCAAATGCGCTCTCAACTCCTTGGGAAAGTCGAGCGCTTGCCATAGCCCGAGTGTCATGCTCCATGTTCGCAGGAACAGTTCGATACCTTTGGCTGGATCCAGCGCCAGTGCGCTTTGCGACAGCGCGATGGCCGCGGCCTCTAAGCCGCTTGCCAGTCCTTCCTTGAACGCCAGCATCGCCGGCACGGGCAGATTCTTTTCCAGAACGGCGCTGGTCATCCCTGCGAGCGGCAACAAATCAGGCGTTTGGGAAACGGCCTGCGAGTACAGCAACGCAAATTGCTCGGCGGCGCCATGGGTGGTCGGCGGAAGCGAGTTCATGCTCGGCATGATGATGCTCAGCAGCGACGCGAAGCTGTCTTCAAGCAACGCAACGAAGATTTCTTCCTTGCTACTGAACGACAGGTAGACCGATCCCTTCGCGATGCCTGCGGACTGGGCAATGGCTGCCACGGAAGGCAACTCTTGCGTGCGCCGGAACAACTGGTGGGCGGCGGCCAGTAGTTGCGCACGGCGCAGCGCGCGTTCATCAAGGTTCAGGGAAGGTCGGGCCAAGGCGTCGTCAGTCGTTGCGCATCAGGTGGAATGCTAGCTTGCGTTGCAGGCTGCGCGGCATGAATCGGTTGCTCCATGCCGTGACGGCATTGAGGCAGCCGGGCACGATAGAGGCCCGGCCACGCTCTAGCGCGCGCAGGCCAATGCGAACGACAGGTCGGCTTCGCATCATGACAAGGCGTTGATAGAGCGTGGCTTTCTGGCCCGACACCTTGAGGAATTCTGTCGCCGTGATGCCCGGCGAAAGCACGGTCACGGTCACGCCGCGGCCACGCAGTTCCTCGTGCAGCGCTTCACCGAACAGCAGGACATAAGCTTTGCTTGCGCTGTAGGCCGCGTAGGTGGGCGTTGCCTGATAGCCGCCGATAGAGGCCACCAGCACAATTTGTCCGGCACCCCGTCGAGCCATGGTCGACCCAAAGACATGGGTGAGCTCGGTGAGGGTGACCATGTTGAGCTGCAACATGTCCAGCGTACGCTTCAGCGGCTGTTCGACGAATTCGCCAAACACGCCATAGCCAGCGTTATTGATCAAGGTGTCGACTGCGATCCCGTCCGCGTCCAGCTGGGCTAACAGTTCGGCACCGACGTCGGCGCGCGCCAGATCCATACCGATCACTTTCACTTGCACGCCGTGACGATTTTTTAATTCGACCGCCAAAGCCTGCATCGGTTCGACACGCCGCGCGACCAACACCAAGTTATGCCCTTTCGTGGCCAGTTCATCGGCGAAGTCCATGCCGAAACCACTCGATGCGCCTGTGATGAGAGCCCACCTACCTGACGTTTTCATACCCATTCCCCCCTTTAATGACCGACGGTCACGTATAGCTGAAACTATAAATGACCAATGGTCAATAAACAAGCGAGATGAGTAAATCGGTTCAACTGGGAGGTCTGAGGCAGGTGCGGGAGAGTGCGGGGTGAACCAAAGGCATCGGAAGGATGGCGCGGCAACGTCTGAGAGGCGAGTGTGTGCCCGTGGTTCGTCGCATCGCGCCAAAACAAAGCCGTTGAGCACGCCTACGTTCAGCCTCCCCGAAACACAGCACCGCCCACTTGACGAAGTCAGCGCATCTCGAGACGGTCAAGGCAGGCCTTCCTTAAAATTGTCCGCAAATATTCAAAATCGTAAATAACAGTAGGCCTATTTCTTCGCCAATGCGATCCCTCTGCGCTAGAAATGCAGGCAAATCTTCAAAACTGCAGGCGGCGATACTTGGCGTTACAGCGCATTTGGTTGCAGCAAAAAAGGTGAAATGCGGAGCTGCGCTCTCACAATCAAGAAGACTTCAGAAGTCGCCATTGATAAACCATTGCGTGCATTTACTTTTAAATCGCAGCGTCATTTCAATCGGTTGATTTTTGTCACGGCGGGCATCGAGAAACATTCACAGAGGATTGAAACATGAACAGAATTACGACGAGCTTAAGCAATGTGATGAAAGCGGGTGCCATTGTTTTGGCTTGCTCCCAGTTTTCAGCGCATGCGTCAGGTGCTCAGCCTGAAGGTGCCATTTGCTTTTATGAGCATGTGGATTATCAGGGCGCCTCTTTTTGCGCGAATGCCGACAGCAACTGGATCGGCAGTGCCTGGAATGACCGCGTTTCCTCCGCGAAAGTACGCAGCGGCGCAAAGATCAATTTATTCAACGACACCAATTACGGCGGTAAAAGTATCACGTTGACCGACGATGCACCGAACTTTGTTTCGCTGAATTTCAATGATGTGACCTCGTCTTTCCGAGTCGCCTCAACCCAGCCTGCGCCGCCGGAAAGGTGGCAAGAGCATTGGTTCGATCACAATCAGAACCTGACCCGCGTTTTCTATGATGACGATTTGGCCGTTTATTTTGATGGTGACGTAAATCGTTCCTATACCTGGATGAATCGCTATATTGGCGATGTGTGGCGTTATACTAAAAAGACTTATGGTGCATTCGGTTCAAACCCGCGCCTTTTTGCCGTCTTCCATACCGATAAATACAGCGGCGGGCATCCGTCGACCTATTTCGATGCGAGCCATGATAATCGCAATGTGATCGATGCCGGCCCCGGCCCATGGAAGAATGGAACCGGCAATGACTTGGATTTGACCACCCATGAGGTGGGCCATATCGTGGAAGGCGCGTCAAAGGGCGTGCATAACTCCCCGGCCTTCGGCCTGTGGAAAGACAGCAAATGGATGGAAATCTATATCTATGACGTCTATAAGGGCCTGGGCCGCACGGACGATGTCAAGCGTTGGTACAACACCGTGATTGGCACCCGCGATGATTTCCCGCGGGCCAATAGCTTCTGGTTCCGCGATTGGTTTTATCCGATTTACAACGAGCACGGCGGTACTGCCACGCTGAATAACTATTTCACCTTGCTGGCGCAATGCTTCCCGAAGAACGGGACGAGTTATGCCCGTAACTTGAACTGGGGTGAGTTTGTGCATTTCTGGAGCGGCGCATCCGGTACCAATCTGCAAGCGCAAGCCACCAAGGCATTCGGCTGGCCGGCAGATTGGGACGCTCAATTCAAGAAGGCGCAAAAAGACTTTGCTTGCGCAAACAACTACCCACACTGATCCGCAAATGGATGGCTGGGCTCGGGCAATCCACAGGGTTGCGCGCGCCTGGCCGTGCTGAAAGTCATTGAACACATCCAGTGAATCCCTGACCGCTCCAGCCTGATGAAAAGCGCCTGCGCCTTGTGCGCATGGCGCTTTTTCATTCGTTAAGGCCATAGCCAGCGAATCAAACCGAATTCACCCCCTCGCTTGATGGTGACCATGCCCCCTGTTTTCTTCGAAAACGGATGTAAAAAGGAGTAACGCTAACGTCGTGGAAGTGCGGCGGGTGCGCTCGCCGTGCCATCCCAAGCGTTGGCGGCACGCTGCTGAACTCCTGGGGGCTCTCTGCATGACGCAGATCAGAATCGCAACGTACAACATCAATGGTGTTGTCGGCCGTTTGTCCAATCTGCTGCACTGGCTTGAGCGTACTGAGCCAGATGTCGTTTGCCTGCAGGAATTGAAGGCGCCCGATGCCCGGTTTCCCCATGAGGAACTGAAGCGTGCGGGCTATGGAGCGGTCTGGCGCGGGCAGAGTGCCTTCAATGGCGTCGCCATCATTGCGCGAGGGGCAGAGCCCTTGTTATCGAAGCGCGTGTTGCCCGGAGACCCGGCCGACAAGCACAGCCGCTACATCGAGGCCGCCGTGCAGGGCATCTTGATCGGCAACTTGTATGCGCCGAATGGCAATCCCCAGCCGGGCCCGAAGTTCGATACCAAACTGCGTTGGCTGGACCGTTTGACCGCCCATGCGGCAGAGTTGATGGCCACCGGCTTGCCGGTGGTGCTTGCGGGCGACTTCAACATCGTGCCCACCGAGGCCGACATCTATGTCTCAAGCTCATGGGATAAAGATGCGCTTGTGCAGCCGCAAAGCCGAGCAGCGTTTCAAGCGTTGCTGGCCCAAGGCTGGACGGACGCGGTGCGCGCCGTGCACCCGGAAAAGACCATCTACACCTTCTGGGACTACAAGCGCTATCGCTGGCAGCGCAATGCCGGGTTGCGCATTGATCACCTGCTGATCAGCCCGGCGCTGAAAGACCGTTTGCAAGGCGCTACGGTCGACCTCACTGAGCGCGGCAAACCGGGCAGCAGCGATCACGCGCCGGTCAGCATCGAACTGTCTGCCTGAGCGGCATCAGGTCGTTGTCGGCAGGCGGAAACGGTGGACCTCGAATCGGCCCGAGCCACCGTCATTCCGGCTGCAGCCGGCGCCGGGCCACCCCTTGCGCATCGAACAGATGCAGCGCTTCGGGCGCGGCCTGAACGGCGATTGCATCGCCCACACGCAAACGGGTGATGCCGTTGCCGCGCACCGTGAGTTCGAGCCCGGTGGTCGATCGCAGATAAACGAGGTGCGATTCGCCCAGTTGCTCGACCAGCGTGACTTCGCCGTTGAGCGCCAGGCCCGCGCCCACTGAGAGCGGCGAGCCCACTACCACGTGCTCGGCGCGAATGCCGATCTCTACCGCATCGCCGCTGCTCAAGCCCTGGCTGTCGACGCGGGCCTGCGCACGGCGACCATCGGCCAGTTCGATCTCGGCGCCGTCGGCCGAGACGCTTTTGATGCGCGCCGGCAGCAGGTTCATCGTTGGTGAACCGATGAAGGTGGCGACAAAACGATTGGCGGGTTGCTGGTACAGATCGAGCGGTGTACCGGCCTGTTGAACGCGACCCTGGTGCATCACGACGATGCGATCGCCCAAGGTCATCGCCTCGGTCTGGTCGTGCGTCACATACACCATCGTCGCACCCAGCTCGCGGTGCAGCCGCGCCAGCTCGATGCGGGTCTTGACGCGCAAAGCGGCGTCGAGATTCGACAGCGGCTCATCGAACAAAAATACCTTCGGCTGGCGCACGATCGCGCGGCCGATCGCAACACGCTGGCGTTGGCCGCCGGAGAGCTCGCGCGGCAGCCGCTTCAGCAGATGATCGATGTGCAGCGCTTTCGCCGCGGCCTGAATGCGCTGCTCGCGTTCGCCGCGCGCGACGCCGTGCACCTTCAAGCCGAAGGCCATGTTCTGGTAGACAGTCATGTGCGGGTAAAGCGCATAGCTCTGGAACACCATCGCGATGCCGCGCTTCGCGGGCGGCAGGTCGTTGACCCGTTCGCCATCGATGCGCAGCTCGCCGCCGCTGATGTCATCGAGCCCGCACAGCAGGCGTAGCAAGGTCGATTTGCCGCAGCCGCTCGGGCCGACCAGCACGACGAGTTCGCCATGTCCGATGCGCAGGTCGATGCCGCTCAACACGGCTTGATCGCCGTAGGTCTTGGAGATGTTGGAGAGTTCGAGCTGGGCCATGGCAAAGGATGAACGACTACTTGACCGCGCCGGCGGTAATGCCGCGGATCAGCTGGCGCGATGACAGCGCGTACAGCACGAGGATGGGCAGCACCGCCAGCGACAGCGCGGCCAGTACCGCATTCCAGTCGGTCGAGAACTGGCCGACGAACTGCTGCACGCCGAGCGTGATGGTCTGTGTGCTTTCAGACGGCGAGAGGATCAGCGGGAACCACAGGTCGTTCCAGATCGGCACCATCGTGAAGACAGCCACCGTGGCCACGGCCGGGCGGATCAGCGGCAGGATCACCTGGAAGAAGATGCGGAACTCGCTGACGCCATCGCAACGCGCCGCATCCTTCAGCTCGCCGGGCACCTGCCGGATGAACTCCGACAGGATCATGATCGCCAGCGGTAGGCCCTGCGCCACGTAGACGAGGATCAGCGCGGTCAGCGTGTTGGTCAGGTTCAGCGCGACCATGGTCTGCAGGATCGACACCGAGCCCAGGCGGATCGGCGCCATGATGCCGAACGCAAAGAACAGCGTCAGCCAGCGGTTGCCGCGAAAGCCGTATTCGGTCAGCGCCCAGGCGGCCATCGCACCGAACAACAAGATCAGCAACAGCGACACGCCGGTCACGATCGCGCTGTTGCTGAACATGCCGAAGACCGAAGCATTGCCCAGCACCTTGGTGTAGCCGGCAATGCTCCAGGTGGCGGCGGTGGGCAGCGACAGCGGGTCATCGAAGATCGCGCGCTTGGCCTTGAACGAGTTGATCAGCACCAGCACGATCGGGAACAGCACCAACAGGCTGTAGCCGCCGAGGACCAGATGAACAAAGCCCGCGCGAGCCAACGCGGCCGGGCTGCGGGAAGCGGTGCTGCGGCTCACAGCGAGAAGCGCTGCAGGCGCCGTTGAACCACGAAGAAGTAGAGCGCCACGCCGCACAGGATCACGAGAAACATCATCGTCGCCAGCGCCGCGCCCATCGTGGCGCTGCCCACTTGCGATTGATAGCCGAAGAAGGTCCGGTAGAAGAGGGTGCCCAGCAAATCGGTCCTGAAGTTCGGGCCGGCAAGCGCGCCCTTGATCGAATAGATCAGATCGAAGGCGTTGAAGTTGCCGACGAAGGTCAGGATGTTGACGAGGCCGAGCGTGGGCAGGATCAGCGGCAGGCGGATCGACCAGAAGATCTTCCAGGGGCTCGCGCCTTCGACTTCGGCGGCTTCGGTGATGTCGGCCGGAATGGCAATCAGCGCGGCATAGATCAGCATCATCGGAATGCCGACGAATTGCCATACCGAGATCAGCGCGATGGTGGCCAGCGCAGTCTCTTCCATGCCCAGCCACGGGCCGAAGGCGTCTTGCAGCCCGACGAACCCGAGCAGCTTTTCGGCCACACCCCACAGCGGCGACAGGATCAGCTGCCAGCTGAAGCCAATGACGACGACCGACAGCAGCGTCGGCAGGAACAGCACGGTGCGGTAAGCACTGCTGCCACGCAGCTTGCGCAATGACAGCAGCGAGGCCAGCAGCAGCGCGATCGGGTTCTGCACCAGCGAATGAATGCCGAAGAAAACGAGGTTGTTGCGCATCGCATTGCGGAAGCTGTCGAACCAGTCCGCATCAAACAGCAGCTTGCGGAAATTCGCCAGGCCGACGAATGCGACCCCGCCTTCGGCATCGGTGCCGTACAGGCCGAGGCGCAGCGTGTCGGCCAGCGGCCAGGCACTGAACGCGGTGTAGATCAGCAAGGCCGGTGCGAGAAACACCAGCACATGCCAGCCGAAGCGTTGCTTCATCGCGGTCTCGCCATGACTGTGTCAAACGTCATCAAGGCCGAACTCAAGGCGCCGGCTTGTACCACTTGGCAAAGCCGGTCTGGATGCGCTGAGCGGCATCCTTGGGCGCCATCTTGCCGTTGAGCACTTGCGAGTTCACGGTCCACAGCTCGTTTTCCATGCTCGGCTCGCCACGGTTCAGGATCTGCGCGTTCAGGCGGATCGTCGACTTGCACTGGCCGCGCCAGCCGACCATCTGCTTGGCCACCGGGTCTTTGACGTCGATCGCATGTTTGGAGAGCGAGAAGAAGCCGGTCGCCTTGTTGGTGTACAGGTCGGCGAATTCTTTCGAGGCCAACCAGTCGAGGAAGACCTTGGCATCTGCCTTGTTCTTGCTCTTGCTGCTGATGCCCATGCCGATGTCGGTGTGGTCGGAGATGTAGCAGGCGTCACCAGCCTTGCGCACCGGCGGCGGGAAAGCGCCGAAGTCGATCAGCCCGTCTTTCTGGAAGTAGGCGATGTCCCAGGAGCCGGTCGGGTAGACCGCGGCCTTGCCGGCGTTGAAGAGGTTCTGCGAATCGCTGTAGGTCTGGGCCTGGTAGCCCTTCGGCAGATAAGCGCTCCACTTGGCGATCGCGGTCCAGGCGTCGACGAACTCCGGGTCGGTGAACTTCTTCTTGCCGGCGATCAAAGCGCGACGGCCTTCTTCGCCATGCCAATAGTTCGGGCCGATGCCGGTGAAGACGATCTGGCTCGTCTCCCATTGGTCGGCGGTGCCCAGCGCGATCGGGGCGTATTTGCCGGAAGCCTTGACCTTGTCGAGCACGCCGAAGAACTCGGCTTCGGTGGCGGGCGGTGCGAGCTTGAGTTCGGCGAAGATCTTCTTGTTATAGAAGAAGCCGTGGATCACCGAGGCCATCGGCATGCAGTAAGTGTCTTTGCCGTCATCGGTCTGCCAGGCCACGCGGGCGGAATCAGGAAAGTTGGCCAGGCCCGCTTCGCCGTTGAGCTTGTCGAGCTGGCCCTTTTTGTAGAGATCGAGCGAGACATCGAAAGGCCGGCAGGTGATCAGATCGCCAGCGGTGCCTGCCGCCAGGCGCGCATTGAGCACCGAGTTGTATTCGGGCGGCGAGGTCGGTGTGAACTTGACGGTGATGCCGGGGTGCGCTTTCGCGAACGCGGGCAGCAGCACTTCGTCCCACAAGGCCTTGTCATCGGTGCGCCAGCTTTCGATGACCAGCGAGCCGGCATGCGCCTGGGCGAGGCTGCAGGTGGCAAGAACGGCGGTAAGCGCAAGGCGCATGCAAAGCTTCATCTCGATGTCTCCAGAGAGGTCAGGGGTGGCCTCGCCTGATGCGGGCAGGGCCTTGGCAAAAGCGCACAAGGTACCATGGGCCGGGCCTTGCGCAGGCCTGCGCCAGCTTCGTTGAAACGGCACAACAGGCTTTGTTTTCGACCGCCCTTCAGAGCGAAGCCCCGGGCTTGCCGAGGTGCGCTGGCGTTACACATTTGAACCTTGTCGAGCCGACGATGAACCGACCGAACCCTGCCAGACGCAACGCAGCCCTCGTGCTGTGGATGTCCGTGTTGATCAGCGCTTGCGCCACCTACGGCCCGCAATCGCTGCCGCCCGGTGCCAGCATCGGCAGCGTGACACAGTCACTCGGCCCACCGACCGCGGACATGGCGCTGCCGGCAGGCGGGCGCCGGCTGGAGTACGCCCGCGGCCCTTACGGCAAGCACACCTACCTGCTCGATTTTGATGACGCGGGCCGGCTGCTGCGCTGGGAACAGGTGCTAACCGAGGCCAATTTCAATGCCATCCGCGCCGGTATGACGAGCGATGAGGTGCTGATGCGGATCGGCCATGCGTCCGAGACCGGCTATGTGGGCTGGCAGAAGCAGATCGTCTGGTCGTACCGCTACGAGTCGCCGTTCTGCCAATGGTTTCGGATCGGCATCGACACCCAAGGCCGCGTGGTCGACACGCTGTATGGCCCCGACCCGCAATGCGACGATAACGACAGTTTTCCATTTTCTCGAAGGTAAGCGATGAGCATCACGGTCTATGGCATTCCCAACTGCGACACCGTCAAGAAGGCCTGTGCCTGGCTGGCCGATCATGACACCAGCGTGGCGTGGCACGACTACAAGAAACAGGGCGTGCCCACCGATGCACTCGATGCCTGGCTCGCGGCACTCGGCTGGGAGAAGCTGATCAATCGCCAAGGTACGACCTGGCGCAAGCTCGATGGTGCCGCGCAAGCCGCCGTCGTCGACACGGCTTCAGCCAAAGCCTTGATGCTGAGCCAGCCGAGCGTGATCCGCCGCCCCGTTGTTCAATGGGCCGATGGGCAGATCACCGCCGGCTTCAGCGATGAGCTGTTCACTCAGCGGCTGGGTTAGCCGCGCGGCTTGCCAAACTCAGCTCAGGCGGCGATCGCCTCGGCCTGATCGATGGCATAACGCGGCCGGGCCGCTGTATCTCGGAGTG
>CAHJWV010000546.1 GCA_903643055.1 Burkholderiales bacterium
GACCTCCGGAATGCCGAAGTACAACGTGCTGTCTTGCAAGGTCTCCCACCACACGGCCGTGCCGGTGCCGGCCACTGGCATGCCGAGCAGCTTGCCAATCCCCAGGTGGCGGTAAGTCCACGGGAACAAATGAGCATCGGAGTAATTGCTTTCACTGATGAGCACCAGCGAAGGCTTGACCCATTTGCCGGTCGGCTCGAAGCCCATCGACTGACCTCGCGCGGTGAACTCGAGGTAGCGCTTGCCGGACAGCAGGCTCGCGAGATCGTCATGCAGGTTGCCGCCGCCGTTGAAACGGGTGTCGACGATCAGCGCCTTCTTGCCGCTGTGGCGGCCCAGCACTTCCGAGTAGACATCGCGGTAGCTTTCATCGTCCATGCCTCGCACATGCACATAGCCCAATTGGCCGCCGGAGAGCCGGTCGACCATGTCGCGCTCGATCTTCGTCCAGCGCTTGTAGAGCAGCTCGCGCTGCTCACCCAGCGATACCGGCTTGACCGTCTCATCGAAGCGCTTGCCAGTGGCCGGGTTCAGCACCGACAGCTCCAGCGGCTTGCCGGCCACGCCATTCAGCAACGAGTCGAACTCCATGCCGGGAGCGATCGCCACGCCGCCGATCTTCTCGATCACCATGCCAGCGCGCAGCGCCGACTTCGCGTTCGACAGCGGCCCGCCATCGATGACTTCGCCCACCTTCAACCCCGCGCCGCTGTAGACCTCGTCGAAGAACAGGCCCAGCGCCGCGGTGGCATCGGCACCCGGAATTTTCGGGATGTAGCCCGAGCCGGTGTGCGACACATTCAGCTCGCCCAGCATCTCGCTGAGGCATTCAGCGAAGTCGTAGTTGTCGGCGATGTAAGGCAGGAACTTCTCGTAGACCTTGCGATAGCCGGCCCAGTCGATGCCGTTCATGTCTTGCACATACAGCTTCGCGCGGGTCTGGCGCCACACATGCTCGAACATCTGCGCCCGGGTGCTGGCGCGGTCGATCTGCGTCTCGGCGCTGAAGGCCACCGGCTCGGTCTTCAGGTCACCTTCCTTGGGCAGCTTGAACTTCTGGATGCCGCCTTCGGCCAGCACAAAGCCGATCTCGCCTTTCGCATCGAGCACCAGGTCGACAGGCTGCGGCCCGCCGCGCCCTGACGGTGATGTCGGGATCGCACCGAACTTCTTGATGTCCTTGTTGCGCAGGCGGTTCACCCACAGCTCGTAGCTGTCCGAAGTCTTGAGCACGAAGACCAGGGTTTCGCCATCGGGCGTCATCGCCGCGGCCTGCAGATTGCCCGAGTTGGGCGTCAACCGCGCCACGCGGTCTTCGAGGTTGTCGCGCTCGATCTTCACCGGCTCAGGCAGCTTGATCGGCTCTTCCTTGCCCTTGCCACCCTTGTCCTTATCGCCTTGGTCCTTGTCACTCTTGTCTTTCTTGTCCTTGGCTTTCTCCTTCTCCTCCTTTGCTTTCTTCTCCTCTTCCTCTTGTTTGAGCAGCAAAGCGTAGTCGCCCTTGCTGAGCTTGAAGCGGTCGAAAGCCTCTTGCGTGAAGAACAGGCCGAAGATGTCCTGCTCGGCCGAGCCGCTGGTGCCATGCAGGCCCATGCGGTCGCTGAACCACATCATCGATTGGCCGCCGCGCGTCCAGATCGGGCGCTGATCTTCATAGCCGCTTTGCGTCAGGTTCAGCACCGGCTGCTTGCCGCTTGCATCGACCAGGCCCACCTCGCTGCTCCAGCGGTTGTGGTCGATGAAGTTGACCAGCAGCGAATGGCCATCCGGCGACCAGTCGAACCACTGGTCGCCGTCGCTGTAGGAGTAGTTCATGTGGCCGGGCAGCACCGTGCGCGACTGGCCGCTGGCCAGATTCAGCACCTTCACGGTATTGCGGTCTTCGAGATAAGCCACCTCCTTGCCATCGGGCGAGTAACGCGGCTGGAAGTTCTCGTGGCCGTTCTTCAGCAAGGTTCGGGTCGACAGCTTGGGGGTCTTGAAGAAATAGGGGTAATCGTTCTTGTTGTCGGGCAGGCTGGTTTCGTAAAGATTCCAGGAACCATCGCGCTCACCTGCATAGACAAGCCGCCGGCCGTCCGGGCTGAAGCTGACCGAGCGCTCCTGCCCCGGCGTGTCGGTGATGCGGCGGGTGTCGCCGTATTCGGTCGAGGCCACATACACCTCCCCCCCTAGAACGAAGGCGATCTCCTGGCCGTCCGGGCTCGGCGAGATCTCGGTCGCGCCCTGGGTCTGCTTGACGTTCTCGAACTGCCGCGAGCGGCCGTCGCTGGCAATGCGCACCGAAACCTTGGCGGGCTGCGCCGCGCCCGGCGCCAAGGTGTAGAGCTCGCCGTCATAGCCAAAACTCAGCACGCCGTTGCTGGCGATGCTCAGAAAACGCACCGGGTTGGTCGTGAAGCGCGTGACCTGTACTGCCGCCTCCGGCTGGTTGACCGGCATCTTCCAGACGTTGAACGAGCCGCTCTTTTCGCTCAGGTAATAGATCGATTGCTCATCGGGGGACCAGACCGCATCGCGGTCTTCGCCACCAAAGGCGGTCAGCTTGCGGTGCTGGCCGGCCTTCACGTCATAGATCCAGATGTCGCGTGCCACCGGCGAAATGTGGTGCTTGCGCCAGACGTTCTCATAGCCCTTCCAGTCTTCATAAAGCAACTGGTTGCCGGCCTGGTTGAAGCGGGCCGACAGCGCCGGCGTGGTCAACAGCTGCACCGGGCGCCGCCCCGCTTCCACCGACACTTCGTAAAGCTCCGACACTGCCGAACTCGGGTACTGCACATTGCTTCGCGCATCCATGCGCTGCGCCGTGAACAAGACCTCCTTGCCATCTGGCGTGAAACTCAGCGGCAGTTCGTTGGCCGAATGCGTCGTCAGCCGGCGCGACGGGCCACCGGCCGAAGCCACGATGAATACATCGAAGTTGCCATAGGTGTCAGCCGCATACGCGATGCGCTGGCCGTCTGGCGCCCAGACCGGGCGGAAGTTGTGATGGCCATTGCCCACCAGCAAACGGGCGGCGCCGCCTGCAGTGGGCACCACGAAGAGATTGCCCTCGAAGGCGAAAGCGATCTCCTGCCCGTTGGGCGAAATGGCCGAATAGCGCAGCCACAGCGGGTCTTGCAAAGGCCCGAGCGGCACGCTCAAGGGAGTGGCCGAAGCAAGGGCCGACCCACAAAGCAGCAGAGAACTGATGGTTTTTCGGTGAATCATGGGTTGGAGCGTGTTGAGGAATGAACAACGAGGGAAGCGGAAAGAATCCGGAACAACTATGCGTGATCCGGGCCACAGTGGCCGCAACCATGCGGCGAAACGCAGAAATGCGAGGACAGATCGCATTCAAACCATTGCCCGTACCCGGTAACTTGCCTAGTCAAGCCCGGCTCGAGGTCGAACACAGAAATTGATAAATCGTCGGGCGTATCATTGACGCTTACCTATCACGTTACTTCAATTCGATCTTATTAAGACATGACGCTTTGAAGTAACTGCCGAACTCCCGGTATCTCGCGAACTCGAACCATTTCGACCCCGCGCAGAGTGATTTCACGTAACGCATCAGTGACAGGCACGACCATGGATAAAAGCTCGACCACTTCCGCTCGCCACAAGGCTTCTTCGCTCTCCGACACCGTCGAGGCGCCGATGATTGAATTCGGCATCTTGCCGACGCTGATCGGCCGCCAACTGCGCGTCGCACAATTGATCGCGTTCAAGGATTTCTCGATCGACACCGGTGGCATGAACCTGAGCCCCGGCAGCTTCGAGATCCTCGAACTGCTCGAACACAACCCGAGCATCGGCCAATCCAAGCTGGCAGGCGCCATCGGCCTGGAGAAATCCAGCCTGGTGCCGGCCATGGCTCGGCTCGAAGATCTCGGCCTGGTGACGCGCAAGACCTCAGCCACCGACAAGCGCGCCATCGAATTGCGAATTACCGCCAAGGGCGGCCGCGTACTGAAAAAGCTGCGCGCTTATGTGGTGGCCCGCGATACCCAGATCACGCAAGGCCTGACGGCCAACGAAATCACCACGCTGAACCGCTTGCTGAAGAAGTTCGTCGTCAGCAACGGCTAAGCCTTCGCGCTTCCGGAGTTCCCCGCCCGGCCCACAGCCTCCCGGCTTCCATGTGGGCTCGGCTCAGCGCTCGCATTCACCATGTTTGAAATGCGAGCCTCACGGTGTGACACAGTCAGCGGCAGCCTCTCTTCGCGATGACCGGAGATTGCCGCTATCCTTGAGGCGGTGCATCTTCACATCGCTTCAGGCCGACCTTTCACATGATTGCAACCCTCATCGGCGGAACCGGCCTCACCGGCTCGATTCTGCTTCGGCAGCTGTTGGACGACCGGGCCATCACACGCGTCATCTCGGTCGGTCGCAAACCGATAGCGCAGACCCACCCCAAGCTGAGCGAAGTGGTGATCGCCGATCTGGCCGAGCTGCCTTCGATCGAGGCCAAGCTGCGCGGCGATCTGTACTTCTGCTGCCTCGGCACGACGATCAAGCAGGCCGGCAGCCAAGCCAATTTCGAGAAGGTCGACCACGACGCGGTAGCCGCCTTCGCGGCAATCGCCCGGGCCCATGACGCCCGCGCATTCGTCTATGTCTCGGCGATGGCCGCCAAAGCCGATTCGCTGGTCTTCTACAACCGTGTGAAGGGCCGCACCGAAGCAGCGGTGAAAGCCTTGGGCCTGCGCTCGCTGACCATCTTCCAACCCGCGTTTCTCGTCGGCCCGCGCCCGCCTTCGCGCCCGACCGAACGCCTCCTGATGAAACTCGTGGTGCCGCCGCTTGCGCTGCTGCCGCAGCGCCTGCGAAAACTGTTGCTGACCGATGCCCAGACGCTCGCCACGCGGATGCGAACCGAAGCATTGGCGGCACCCAGCGGCACCCACGTCATTCCATCCGCCCGGATCTGACGCGCGATTTCGGGGCGGCCGACAAGACCTTGCCAGCGCAGGGACGGCGGGTGCCGCGATGATCGAAAAATCAAACCACTCCAGGAAGCGTTTGTGAAATCTCCAAGACGATGGCTCGTACTGGCCTCAGGCCTGCTCGCGGCCACCCTGATGACCGCCTTCGGCATGAGCGGCTGCACGGCTTTTGGTGAGCACGCGCAAGGCGAGCGGCTGGCCCGCATGACGCAGTCGCCCGAATGGCATGACGATCATTTCGAAAACCCGCAACCGCTGTGGAACGACATCTGGGGCGCGCTGCGCCGCAGCCTCGACACGGTGCCGGGCGATGTGCCCGATGCGCCGGTGGCTGTGCTGCGCAGCGATGGCAGCCAGTTGCAGGCGCCGGCACCCAGCGGCCTGCGCGTGACCTGGTTCGGTCACTCATCGAGCTTGATCGAGATCGATGGCAGCCGGGTGTTGACCGACCCGATCTGGAGCGAGCGGCCATCGCCGGTGCCTTTCATCGGGCCGGTGCGTTTCTATGAGCCGCCGATCGCGCTGAA
>CAHJWV010000547.1 GCA_903643055.1 Burkholderiales bacterium
GATGCGCGGCCAATCGGCTGCGCCTTTAAGCACCCGTATCGCGCGCCCGCCGCGAAAGTCCGGTATCACCCGCCCCGCGAGATCGATCTCCAGCACGTCGATCTGCAAATGAGCGCCGCGCGGCAAGAGTCGTTCACCCAAGCTTTGAAGGTGCTGGGCGATGACCTGCTGATGGGCTTGGGCATCGAGCGGCCCATCTCCCGCATCCGCATAGCGGCCTTGAAGCGGAAAGCTGACTTCGACCCGCTCGGCCGGTGGCGCGGCGCTGGCGCCAATCAATCCCGAGAACGCGGCAATGGCCAAAGCGCGAAGGGCGAGCAGGCGAAAGAGGGTGGACATGAAAACCTCGTCGAAAGTGGGCCGGCCGCTCATTCAACGCCTTTCGGAAATCTCGAACCCGGCCAAGGGGTTTGATTTCGTTTGCACCGACCTCTGATGCAGCGGGGCTGTGAATATACCCAGGTCCGAAGCGTGACCCGGTTGCGGGTTTCGAATCGATCGACGGTGGATTTGCATGCGTCCCGGGCTTGAATATCCCCGGCTGGGCCTGGCAAAGAATGATCGAGATATTCAAGCTGGCAAAGAAATCGGGCCGGCCCGGTATTTCAATGGCACATGACAAATCCGGAAAGCCGCTGCAAGGCGTTTGAATCGAAAATCGGAAACGGCTTCGGCGCTGCAAAAAATACCGTTGCAGTCGCATGACGCCCGGTGAATTGAGCCACGACGCGCTGAGCACTGGCCACTTGGGGTCTGCACGCTTGGCTTGGGCCGGTTCCGCCGCGCGAAAACAACCCTTCTGCTGCCAGTGAGATATTCAAAATGACCGACTGCGATGCATGTGCAGATAAGTATTCACCTGGATTGAAAATTAAATCAGCCGTTAATTTCAACAGCGATAAGGGCATTTTCAGCGCTGTGCGGACTCCGCACTGCCACGGTGTTGAACTTCCAAAGCCGAGAATTTGAGTGAGTATTTACCGGCCAGGCGGCGCCATCAAAGGATTCAGTTTTGCCGGCACCCTCTAATGGGGGGGAATCAGCGGTCAGTCGGGTCAAGCTCAGCCATTGCTTTCAATTAGTCACGTAAGTCCTTAATTTGGAAGTACTTTTTACACTCGGGGGCTGTTTGAAAAAGATGGGCTAAGTGCTTGATTCCATTGATTTTTCCCTCCTTCTTTGATTGACCCGCTTGCAACCGATGCGCTACAGTGCAATTAAGTGCACTTCGGTGGAAATTTGTGGCAAACATCGTGTTTCAAGGGCCGGCGGGGCTGACGCTGGACGGCAAAGGGCGTATCGCCATGCCGTCGCGTCACCGCGAGGTCCTGGCCGCGATGGGCGTCAATCAATTGACGATCACCAAGCATCCCGAGGGAGCGCTGATGATCTTTCCGCGACCCGCCTGGGAAAACTTCCGCGAACGCGTTGCCGCGTTGCCGATGGAAGCGGCCGGCTGGAAGCGCGTGTTTTTGGGCAACGCGGTCGACGTCGAAATCGATGCTTCGTCCCGCGTGCTGATTGCGCCTGAGTTGCGTGCTTCCGCCGGTTTGACCCGCGACGTCATGCTGCTGGGCATGGGCAGCCACTTCGAGTTGTGGGATGCCGCGCGCTATGCCGAACACGAGGCGCGAGTGATGCAGTCGCCCATGCCGGATTCGCTGAAAAGTTTCAGCTTCTGATCGAACGAGCCATGGCCAGGTCGAAGAATTCCCCGTTGACACGGGCGCTCGGTGACTCCGCACCAGTGCCGGGGGCGACGCTGGGCGATGCACAGCCATTCGCGCACACCACCGTGTTGCTGAACGAGGCGATCGACGCCTTGGTCACCGATCCGAACGGCACCTATGTCGATGGCACCTTCGGCCGCGGCGGCCATTCGCGGCTGCTGCTGTCGCGGCTCGGGCCCTCGGGAAGGCTGGTGGCGATCGATCGCGACCCTCAAGCCGTGGCGGCTGCGACCTCGGGTGCAACGCGGGTCGATGACCCGCGTTTTTCCATCCACCACACGAACTTCGCGCAGATGACGGCCACGCTGGCCGCATTGGGTGTCACGCAGGTGCAGGGGTTGCTGCTGGACCTCGGCGTGTCCTCACCGCAGATCGACGACCCGGAGCGGGGCTTCAGCTTCCGCTTCAATGGGCCGTTAGACATGCGCATGGACACGACGCGGGGCGAGAGCGCTGCTGATTTTCTGGCCCGCGCCGATGAGCGCCTGATCGCTGAGGTGGTGAAAAATTATGGGGAAGAACGGTTTGCTGTTCAGGTTGCAAAGGCGCTTGTTGCTCGGCGCGAGAGCGGGCACCCCGTTCGCACCACCACAGAGCTTTCCGACGTCGTGGCTGGTGCGGTCAAAACCCGCGAGGCGGGCCAGAACCCTGCGACACGCACATTTCAAGCTCTTCGGATTTTCGTCAACGCCGAGCTGGAAGAACTCGAACAGGGGCTGAACTCGGCGATCGACCTGCTGCTGCCCGGCGCTCGCCTGGCCGTCATCAGCTTCCATTCGCTCGAAGACCGCATCGTCAAGACCTTCATCGGCCGCGAGAGCAAGAACGAGTTCGATCGCCGCGCACCTTTTGCCGCGCCGAAGCCGTTGCGATTGGCGGCACTCGGCCGCATCAAGCCCAGCGATGCCGAGGTCGATGCGAACCCGCGCTCGCGTTCGGCCGTGCTGCGCGTGGCCGAGCGCACCGAGGTCGTGACGTGAACAACGCGGCGCGGCGCAACCACCCGGTCATCGGCTGCAGGGGACGCATGGCCTTCATCGGCTTGCTGGCGCCGGCGCTTTGTTGCGCAAGCGGGGTGAGCGCATGACGCGCATCAACCTGTTGCTGCTGTTGGTGCTGGTGGCCAGCAGCATTTATCTCGTGCGGGTGTCGTATGAGTCGCGGCGCCTGTTCGCCGAACTCGACCGCGCCCAGAGCGAAGCGCGCCAGCTGGAGACCGAGCACGAGCGCTTGAAGTCCGACATGCAATCGCAGGCCACGCCGCTGCGTGTGGAGCGCGTGGCGCGCGACAAGCTGCTGATGCGCACCGCCACGCCCGCCGTCACGCAATACGTGAGCTACGCAGCGCTGGCGGCTTCGGCCGCGGGAGGCACGCGGTGATTCGTCGCAAGGCCCACAAGGCAGGCGCGGTGAACGTGCGCAGCGTGATGTATTCGACCAGCCCGTTGCTGGCTTCGAAGACGCCGCCGTGGCGCTCGAAATTCCTCGTCGGACTGGTGGGCCTGAGCTTTTGCCTGTTGATCGGCCGCGCGGTGTTTGTGCAGATCATCGGCAACGACTTCTTTCTGAAGCAAGGCGAAATCCGCTATGCCCGCACGCTCGATCTGTCGGCCAGCCGCGGCCGCATCACCGATCGCAACGGGTTGATTCTTGCCTCCAGTGTGCCGGCGCCGTCGTTGTGGGCGATCCCGAAAGAGTTCGGTGCCGATCGCAAGCAGCGCCAGCAGTTGGCGCGCCTGCTCGGCATGAGCAGCAGCGAATTGAACGATCGGCTGGACGATAACCCTAACTTCGTATGGTTGCGGCGTCAGCTGGACGAAGATGTGGCCCAGGAGGCGTCGAAGCTCGGCATCAAGGGCCTGTTCCAGGTGCGCGAGTTCAAGCGCAAATACCCCGAAGGTGAAGCAGCGGCGCATGTGGTCGGCTTCACCAACGTTGAAGAGCGCGGCCAGGAAGGCGTGGAGCTGGCGTTCCAGAAAGAGCTGCAAGGCCGCAAGGGCACGCGCCGCGTCGTCAAGGACCGCCTGGGCCAGGTGGTCGAAGACATCGGCGAGAGCGTGCAACCGGTCGATGGCCGCGACATCCAGCTGACGATCGATTCGAAGGTGCAGTTCTTCGCCTATCAGCGCATCCGCGATGCAGTGGCCTTGCACAAGGCCAAGGCCGGCAGCGTCGTGGTGCTGGACGCGCAGACCGGCGAAGTGCTGGCCTTGTCAAATTACCCGAGCTACCTGCCCGGCGACCGCCGCAATCTGAGCGGCGGCCAGTTGCGCAACCGCGCGTTGACCGACACCTTCGAGCCCGGCTCGACGATGAAGCCTTTCATTGCCGCTTGGGCGATGGAGACCGGCCGCGTGACACCCAACACCGTGTTGCGGACCGCGCCCGGCCGCCTGACGATCACCGGCTCGACGATCACCGATTCGCATGCACACGGCGACTTGACGGTGTCCCAGGTGATCCAGAAATCGAGCAACGTCGGCGCGGTGCGCATGGCGATGCAGTTCCAGCCACGCGAGATGTGGGAGCTGTTCACGCAGATCGGCTTCGGCCAGAAGCCGCAGATCAGCTTTCCCGGCGTCGTGACAGGCCGGCTGCGGCCGTACAAGACCTGGCGCCCGATCGAGCAGGCGACGATGAGCTACGGCTACGGCCTGTCGGCCTCGCTGTTCCAGATCGCGCGGGCCTACACCGTGTTCTCGCGCGATGGCGAGATCATTCCGGTGTCGCTGGTGAAGAACCCGGACGCCGGGCCCGAGGTGCCACCGGCCGGCATCCGCGTGTTCTCGC
The DNA here is from genome assembly GCA_903643055.1 of Burkholderiales bacterium. The sequence goes on from CAHJWV010000547.1 coordinate 4,521, forward strand.
CGAAGACGGCGCAGGCCATGCGCGAAATGCTGCACTCGGTGACCCTCGAAGGCGGCACCGCGCCGAAGGCGCAGGCGCTGGGCTATTCGGTGGGCGGCAAGTCGGGCACGGCTTACAAGCAAGAAGGCAAGGGCTATGCGGAGAAGAAGTACCGCTCGTGGTTCGTCGGCCTGGCGCCGATCAACAAGCCCCGCATCATTGTTGCGGTGATGGTCGACGAGCCGAGCGACGGCAAGTATTTCGGTGGCGACGTGGCGGCCCCGGTGTTCAGCGAAGTCGTGCAGCAGACCCTGCGCTCGATGGGCGTGCAGCCCGACCTCGATGTGCGCACGCAAATCACGGCCAACGCCATTCCCGCAGAAGAAGAGAGTTTCTGATGACGCGCCCGGTGCCTTACCTTCCCGACGCTGCGGCTGCGCTGGTCTGGCTGCGTGAGCGCGGCGCGCGTTCGCTGGTGGCCGACAGCCGGCGCGTGCAGGCGGGCGATGTGTTCGTCGCGTGGCCCGGCCATGTGCAGGACGGCCGGGCTTATGTGCCTGCGGCCCTGGCGGCAGGCGCGGCTGGATGCCTGGTCGAAGCCGAAGGCGTGGAAGCCTTTCAGTTCGATGGCGAACAGGTCGCCGCGGTGCCGCACCTGAAGGCCTTGACCGGCGTGATCGCGAGCGAGTGGTTCGAGCGGCCCAGCACGCAGCTGGACGTGGTGGCCGTCACCGGCACCAACGGCAAGACCTCGGTGTCGTGGTGGGTGGCTCAGGGCTTGAGCCTGCTCGGCCGGCGCTGCGGCGTGGTCGGCACACTGGGTGTCGGCGAGCCGCCAAGCGCTACTGCAGCGCAAGCGCAGATCACCTCCACCGGGCTGACCAGCCCCGACCCGATCGTTTTGCAATCGGCCTTTCAGCGCTTCGTGACGCAGGGCTTTGCGGCCTGTGCGATCGAAGCCTCATCGATCGGCATCGCCGAGCATCGGCTGGCGGGTGTGCAGGTGGCGGTGGCGCTGTTCACCAACCTCACCCGCGACCATCTCGACTATCACGGCAGCATGGAAGCCTATTGGGAAGCCAAGGCGCGCCTGTTCGCCTGGCCCGGCTTGCGCGCCGCGGTGCTGAACCTGGACGACGAACACGGTGCGATCGCGGCGCAATCGCTGGCCGGCCAGGCCTTGGACCTGTGGACCTACAGCACGCGCGGCCCGGCCCGGCTGCAAGCGGCCGACATCGCTTATGTCGATGGCGGCCTTGCGTTCACGTTGATCGAAGCCGATCACCGCGTCGATGTGCGCAGCAGGCTGATCGGTGACTACAACGTATCGAACCTGCTGGCGGTGGTCGGCGGTTGGCGTGCCCTGGGGGTGAGCCTGGATGACATCGCCGCGCTGTGCCCGCGACTCACCGCGGTGCCCGGGCGCATGCAGCGCGTGATCCCGGCAGCGCGCACCGGCGAGCCCCTTCCAGCCGGCCCGGCGGTGATCGTTGATTACGCTCACACGCCCGATGCGCTTGACAAGGCCTTGCAGGCCTTGCGCCCGTTTGCGAAAGAGCGCGGCGGCGTGCTGTGGGGCGTGTTCGGCTGCGGCGGCAACCGCGATGCGACCAAGCGCCCGTTGATGGGCGCGCTGGCCGAGCGGCTCGCCGACCATGTGGTGATCACCAGCGACAACCCGCGCCACGAGCTGCCGGCCGAGATCCTGAAGCACATCGCCGCCGGCATGGCACGGCCGGATCGTGCGCAAGTGATCGAAGACCGCCGCGCTGCGATCTCGCAAGCCGTTCGCAGCGCCGGTGCCGATGACGTGGTGCTGATCGCTGGCAAGGGGCATGAAGCCGAGCAGGAGATCGCGGGCATCAAGCACCCGTTCTCCGATGTCGCCGAAGCGCAGGCCGCGCTGGCCGGCTGGATGGATGAAGGGAGCCGGCCATGATGATGAGCCTGGCGCAAGCCCATGCCCTGTTGCCGGGCTCGACGCTGATCGGCGATGGCTCGATCGCGATCGCACGGGTGCATTCCGATACGCGCAGCCTGCAGGCGGGCGACTTGTTCGTCGCGCTGCGCGGCGAGCGCTTCGATGCGCATGAGTTCCTGCCGCAGGCGCATGCGGCGGGCGCGGTGGCGGCGATCGCCGAGCACGGCTTGATCGAAGCCGGCCTGCCGGGCTTGCAAGTGGCGGACACCAAG
>CAHJWV010000548.1 GCA_903643055.1 Burkholderiales bacterium
GCAGCCCGCATCAACACAGCCGCCTCTTGCTACCGCCAAGCGCCGCGCGCCGCCGGCGGCCGAGCCCGTGGAACGCCGCGTCGATGCGAGCGAGGCCGCGCGGCCGGCCCATCGCGTGAACAGCGGGCAGCCCGTCGATCCGACCAGCGCTCGGCCTGACGAAGCGATCACCGCGAAGGCCGAACCGCCGCCGCAGCCCCCATCACCACCACGTCCCGAAGCGCCTGCCGCAACGGCATGGTCGCCTCGTGTCACGGCGGAGCCGGCGCAGTCGCCCCCTGCCCCCGCCGATACGGTGGCCGAAGCCCGTGAAGCCCCATCGCCTCAACGCGAGGGCCTGTCGATCACGCAGGCGCCGCGCGCGGCTTCGACGGCCCAGCTGCGGCGCGCCGCCAAGCCGATCGAGTGGGCCGACAGCCAATTCGCCACTGCAGCAGGAGCCAGCACAGAAACCGAGCCAAGCCGCCTGCATAACACCAGAGATGCCCGCACGCTGGCCGCCTTGCGCAGCCAGATCGCCCGCGAGCCGGCGCGCTGGGCCTGGCAGCGTGGCAGCGATGAGCCCGTGCATTCGATGGACTCGGCCGTGCAGGCCTGGCTGGCGCAGTTGGACAGCAGCCTTGCGTCGGCAAGCTGGGCGCCCTCGGGCCTCTCGGCCGCCAGCACCGGGCCGGCCGCGCGCGAGCTGCATCTATTGAAAGAAGGGCGCATCGCCCACACCCTGCGGCTGACCGATCAAGGCCTGATCTGGCGCCATGACGGCGGCACCTGGAAGGCCCGCGTCGGCGGGAACACCTTGACCGCGTTGCGTGCGGCGATGGACGCCGCGGCGCCATGAGCCTTCAACGGGCCGGGGCTTTGCGCAGGTCACCAAGTGCTGCGCACGGTCTCTTGTCAGTGGGGCTGACAAGACCCGCCGCTATCATCTTTCGTTTCGCCGCCGCCCGATGCCGCCTCCCAAGCCCGCACCCGTTTCCGCTGCCGAAGCCCCGTTGATCCGCGTGCGGGGCGCGCGCACCCACAACCTGAAAAACATCGACGTCGACATCCCGCGCAACCAGTTGGTGGTGATCACCGGCTTGAGCGGCTCGGGCAAGTCGAGCCTGGCCTTCGACACGCTGTATGCCGAAGGCCAGCGCCGCTACGTCGAAAGCCTGAGCGCCTATGCGCGGCAGTTCCTGCAGCTGATGGACAAGCCCGATGTCGACGTGATCGAAGGCCTGAGCCCGGCGATCAGCATCGAGCAAAAGGCGACCAGCCACAACCCGCGCTCCACGGTCGGCACCGTGACCGAGATCCACGATTACCTGCGCCTGCTTTACGCCCGCGCCGGCACGCCGTTTTGCCCGATCCACGATTTGCCGCTGCAGGCGCAGAGCGTCAGCCAGATGGTCGATGCCACCTTGGCGCTGCCGGCCGAGACCAAGCTGATGGTGCTGGCGCCGGTCGTGCGTGACCGCAAGGGCGAGTTCGCCGATCTCTTCGCCAACATGCAAGCGCAAGGTTATGTTCGCTTTCGCATCGACGGCAAGACCTTCGATGCGGCCGACGTGCCCAAGCTGAAGAAGACCGAGAAGCACGACATCGACGTCGTGATCGACCGCGTCAAGGTGCAGGCGCCTGGCCCGGCCGCCGACGACCCCTCAGCCCCGCCCGGCGCGTTGAGCGACCCCGGCGCCGGCTTGCGGCAGCGCCTGGCAGAAAGCTTCGAGGCCGCGATGCGCGTGGCCGATGGCCGCGCGATGACGCTCGAGATGGACAACGGCCGCGAGCAGCTTTTCAGCAGCAAGTTCGCCTGCCCGATCTGCAATTACTCGCTGAGCGAGCTGGAACCACGGCTGTTCTCGTTCAACTCGCCGGTTGGCGCCTGCCCGACCTGCGACGGCTTGGGCCAGGTCACCGCGTTTGATGCCGACCGCGTCGTCGCCTTCCCGTCGCTGAGCCTGGCCAGCGGTGCCGTTAAGGGCTGGGACCGGCGCAACGGCTACACCTTCTCGCTGCTGGAAAGCGTGGCCACTCATTACGGCTTCGACATCGACAAGCCCTTCGAGAACCTGCCGAAGAAGGCGCAAAAGGCCTTGCTGTACGGCTCAGGCAATGAAGAGATCGAGTTCGTCTACGAGGCCGAAGGCGCGAAAGGCAAGATGCGCAGCGTCAAGCGCCAGCATCCCTTCGAAGGGATCATTCCGAACCTCGAACGCCGCTACAAGGAAACGGACTCGGCGGCGGTGCGCGAAGACCTGTCGCGCTACCAAGCGGCCCAGCCCTGCCCTGACTGCGAAGGCACGCGGCTGCGCAGCGAAGCGCGGCATGTGTTTCTGCAAGGCGCGGGCGATCAGCGCGGCGAGCCGATCTACCGCGTCGAGCACTTCACGTTGCGCGAGTGCCTGAGCTACTTCGAATCGCTGAAGCTGAAGGGCGCGAAGGCCGAGATCGCCGACAAGGTGATTCGCGAGATCCGCTCGCGGCTGAAGTTCCTGAACGATGTCGGCCTGAATTACCTGAGCCTGGACCGCAGCGCCGACACCTTGTCGGGCGGCGAGTCGCAGCGCATTCGCCTGGCCTCGCAGATCGGCTCGGGCCTGACCGGCGTGATGTATGTATTGGACGAGCCGAGCATCGGCCTGCATCAGCGTGACAACGACCGGCTGATCGGCACGCTGCGCCATCTGCGCGACCTCGGCAACAGCGTGCTGGTGGTCGAGCACGATGAAGACGCGATCCGCGCCGCCGATCATGTGATCGACATGGGCCCGGGCGCCGGCGTGCACGGTGGCCGCGTGATGGCCTTCGGCACGCCGCAGCAGGTGGCCGACAACGCCGAATCGCTGACCGGCCGGTATCTGTCGCAAGTGCTGCGCATCGCGGTGCCGAAACGGCGCAACAAACCCGCCACTGGCGAAGGCTCGCACCTGCGCATCGTCAATGCGCGAGGCAACAACCTGAAGGGCGTGACGGTCGACATCCCCGTGGGCCTGTTGACCTGCGTGACCGGCGTGTCGGGCTCGGGCAAATCGACCCTGGTCAACGACACGCTGTACGCAGCGGTCGCCCGCAAGCTCTACAACAGCCACGACGAGCCCGAAGCCCACGATGACATTTCGGGCCTCGACGCTTTTGACAAAGTCATCAACGTCGACCAAAGCCCGATCGGGCGCACGCCTCGCAGCAACCCGGCGACCTACACCGGCATGTTCACGCCGATCCGCGAGCTGTTCGCCGAAGTGCCGACGGCCCGCGAGCGCGGCTATGGCCCCGGCCGCTTCAGCTTCAACGTGGCGGGCGGGCGCTGCGAAGCCTGCCAGGGCGACGGCGTGCTGAAGGTCGAGATGCACTTTCTGCCCGACGTTTACGTGCCTTGCGATGTATGCCACGGCAAGCGCTACAACCGCGAAACGCTGGAGGTGCTCTACAAGGGCAAGAACATCACCGACGTACTGGGCCTGACGGTGGAAGACGCCCACGCTTATTTCAACGCGGTGCCCAACATCGCGCGCAAGCTGCAGACCTTGCTCGATGTCGGCCTCGGCTACATCCGCCTCGGCCAGAGCGCGACCACGCTGTCGGGCGGCGAAGCCCAGCGCGTGAAGCTGGCACTCGAACTCTCGAAGCGCGACACCGGCCGCACGCTCTACATCCTCGATGAGCCGACCACTGGCCTGCACTTTGCCGACATCGACCTGCTGTTGAAGGTGCTGCACCAACTGCGTGATGCGGGCAACACCATCGTTGTGATCGAACACAACCTGGACGTCATCAAGACCGCCGACTGGCTGATCGACATGGGGCCCGAAGGCGGCGCGGGCGGCGGCGAGGTGGTAGCCGCAGGCACGCCGGAACAGGTAGCGGCCACGCCAGCCAGCTTCACCGGGCGTTATCTGAAACCGCTACTGAAGAAATAACGCAACGACTTCAGCCCGCGGCAAGCGGGCTGAAGGCAGTCGATCCTGGAATCCTCGGAAAGGCGGCGTTCGCAGACACCGCTCACCTGAAGCGTCAGCGCTTCAATCCAGATTCAATCCACGTTGATGCGGGCCAGGTCGTTCGGTACTGATGCGGTTTCGGCGGCGCCTCAACGGCCGGCGTTTCGTCTGCGATCCCCTTCGTCCGGCACCGCGTCGGGCACCCAATCATCCGAGATCAGCTGGCCCACCCGGGGGTGCACGATCATCGACACCAGTATGGCCAACAAGGCGACACCGATGAAGGTCGCGGCGACCGCGGCAAAAATGAAGTCCATGGAGAGTGCAAGCAGGAATTGAGTTAGAAAAAGCGTGGTGGCGCGACGAAGCCCCAGCCACAACGGCGCCAGGCCCGGTCACCCAAGCCCTGCGCCGTCATTTCATCACCCGTTGATTACATGTTGTACTTGGACTTGGCGTCGTTCACGCAAACCGTCTTCGCGTCACCTGCCAATGCGTCGCACTTTTCCTTGGCGACCTTGTATTCGGCAGTGCGCTTGTCATCGGTGGCTTCGTTGTGAGCCTTCTTCATTTCGTTTTCAGCCTTGGCATCGGCCTTTACCTTTTCCAGCATGGCTTTGGCTTCCTTCACGCAGACATCCTTGTCATTGCCGGCCTTGTCGTCGCACTTTTCCTTGGCCACGTCGTACTCGGCCTTTGCCACGTCGACCTTGGCGTCATGATGAGCCTTCGGCGTGCCCTTGTAATCGGCTTCGGCCATCACTTCGGTCTTCTTGCGGGCCGCCTTGGCTTCGGCGACGCAAACGTCCTTGGCATTGCCGGACATGGACTCGCATTGCTTGTGGGCCGATTCATAGGTCGACTTGGCCGAAGCCTTGGCTTGGTCATACATGGATTTGTCGCCAGCGGCCATGGCGCCGGTTGCGAACGCGAAGGCGCCGCACAGCGAGATCAGGGCACGGGCGGTATTCGAGAGCGTGAAACGTGGGGTCATGGGATGTCTCCTATAAAGATTGAAGTTAGCTGTGTCTTCGCAATGCACCTGCATCGAATCGACAACGACTGAAGATTAGGCACTGACGCGGGCCAGGTATGCCGGACAAGCGGGGCACATCGCGTCGGACTTGCCCTACACCTGTCCACACAGGCCACATCGGGCATCGCACCAGCGTCGCGAGCGACAGCTGCCACGCCACTCCGGGCCTGCAACGAGCCGCTCAAAAAGTGCAGCACAAACGCCGCAGGCTGTTTGACAATCGGCCATGCGCTGCGCCCGCCTCCTCGCATGAAACGCTGGCTTGTCCAACCGATGAGCATGGCCGCCGATTCGGCACTCAGGGCACCTGCGCGCCGCGCCTCTAGGCTGCGCTCTTTAATTTCGTTATGCAGCCCCCACCGCTGATCGTTGACGAAGCCCGCCGACTGGCCACGCTGCAGTCATTGGGCGTTCTGGACAGCGATGCCGAAGAGAGCTTCGATGCACTGGTTGCCTGCGTCGCCGAGCTGACCGATTGCCCGATGGCGGCGCTGAGCCTGGTAGATGCCGAGCGCCAATGGTTCAAGGCTGTTCATGGCCATGCGATCGGCGCGCCGCGTGAATCACCAAGAGCCTTGTCGTTTTGCGGCCATGCGATCGCCGGCGCCGGCCGGTTCGAAGTGCCGGATGCCACGCAAGACCCGCGCTTTGCCGACAACCCTTTCGTGACCGGCCCGCCTCACGTTCGCCTCTATGCCGCGCAACCCTTGAGCCTGAACGGTGTAAACGTCGGTACGCTGTATGTCATCGACACCCTCGCCCGCAGCTTGAGCACCGCTCAGCACGCCGCGCTGGCGCGCATGGCGCGTGTGGCCATCGCCTTGCTTCAGGGCCGCAGCCGCGCCGCATTGCTCGATGACGAACGTTCTCGGCTGATCGACTTCGCCCGTGCCTGCGGTGACTGGATGTGGGAGACCGATGCCGCACTGCGCTACACCTGGGTGTCAGGCACATTCGAGGCATTGACCGGTGCGGCATCAGTCACCTTGAAAGGCCAACTTGTCGAAGACGCGCCGCTGCTCGACGGCCTCGGCCAGCCCTTGGCCGACGGCCAAAGCTTTCGTGATCTGCTGCGCCAGCACCAGGCCTTCAGCCGCGTGATCACCGACAAGGCGAGCGCACGCGGCACGCTGCAGATCTCGCGCAGTGCCGTGCCGCGCTTTGACGCGCAAGGCCGCTTTGCCGGTTATCGCGGCACTGCGCGCGACGTCTCGGCGCGCATCACGAACGAACGGCAGACGCACAGCCAGGCCCGGCTGCTGCGCAAGCTGTCGGCCCAGGTGCCGGGCGTGATCTTCCAGTTTCATCTGCAGCCCGATGGGCACATCCACTATTCGTATGCGAGCGACGCATCGCGCGACCTCTTCGGCCCGTCGCTTCCACCGCCCGGCGAGATCGGGCACGCCACCGGCTTGCTGCACTCGGTGCATCCCGACGACGATGAAGGCTTCATGCGCAGCCTGATCGACGCCGGCCTGACGCTGACGCCGTGGCAACGCGAATACCGCGTGCGCGACGAGCATGGCGATGTGCGCTGGCTCGAAACACGCGCCACACCGGAGCTGCACCCGGATGGCGGCACCTTGTGGCACGGCTTCACCGCCGACGTGACGGCACGCAAGGAGATTGAGCTGGCGCTGCGCAGCAGCGATGAGCGCTGGGACATGGCAGCTTCGGCGGCGGGCATCGGCATTGCGCAGTTCAACCTGCACAACGGGCTCGTCACCTTCGACCCGCGGGCTTGCGTCAACCACGGCTTGAGCTTTCCGCAACCGCACTTCACGCTCGCCGATTGGGTGGCCTCCATCCATCCCGACGACCGCGCGTTCGCCGAAGCGGCGGTGCAACAAGCGCTGTCGAAGCTGGGGAAGCTCGATTCGCGTTATCGGCTGGTGCTGCCCGATGGCCGCGAGCGCACCCTGGAAATTCTTGCGCGTTGCACCTTCAATGACGGGCGGGTCGACGGCATGGTCGGCACCTGCCGCGATGTGACACAGCAAGCCGTGCACGAACAACTTCAACGTGACAAGGAAGCGGCCGAACGCACCAGCCGCGCCAAGAGCGAATTCCTTTCGCGCGTGAGCCACGAGTTGCGCACGCCCTTGAACGGCATCCTCGGCTTCGCGCAGCTGATGGCGATCGACCGCATCCAACCTCTGGCGAGCGAGCAGGCGCGGCGGCTTGACAGCGTGCTGCGTGCGGGCCGGCATCTGCTGGAGCTGATCAACGACATGCTCAAGCTCGCGCGCATTGAGCAGGAAGACTTCTCGCTGCAAGCGCTGCCGGTCGATGTGGGAGCCACGCTCAATGACTGTCTTGCGCTGATCCAGCCGTTGGCCGACAGCACCGGCATGCAGCTGATGCCGCGGCCCACCCAAAGCCTGTGGGCCATTGGCGACCCACGCGCCGTTGAACAGGTGCTGTTGAACCTGCTGTCGAATGCCATCAAATACAACCGGCCCGGTGGTGCGGTGCGCATTGCCTTCGACACGAGCGACGGCTGGGCACGCGTGGTGATCCGTGATGACGGCGAAGGCCTGACGCCCGAGCAACAAGCGCATCTGTTCCAGCCATTCCATCGATTGGGTGCCGAGCATCGCCGCGTCGAAGGCACCGGTCTCGGCCTGGTGATCGCGCTGGAACTGGCCACCGCGATGAAGGGCGGGCTTGCGCTGCACAGCGAACCCGGCATCGGTTCGACCTTCACCTTCTCGCTGCCCGCGAGCACGGCACCACCGGTCGACGCGC
>CAHJWV010000549.1 GCA_903643055.1 Burkholderiales bacterium
CAGCACGAGCTGGCTGTAGCTGTGGATGTCGATGTGGATGCCAGAGGTGTCGGCCGGCGCACCATCGGTTGGGTTCGGGCCACGGCGATCCGGGAAAATGCTGCGGATGTAGTTCTGCACCGCTTGCGTTTCCGGCTCCGAAGCCGCTGACGGGCCGCGGTAGGTTTCATTGCACTGGCTGCCACTGGAACCCTGGCCGTTGGTGCTGTTCCACTGGAATGCAAAGTTGCGGTTCAGGTCGGCACCACGGCTGTTGCTGGTCGCGCCGCAATAGTTGGTGTTGGTGTTTTTGCGCCATGACAAACCGCCCTCGGCCTTCTTGCGGCCATCGGGGTTGGTCTGCAGCAGGATGTGGACTTCATGGTGGTCCAGAATCCATGTCGCTTCCGGGTCGACGCCGTAGCCGTTGACGAGCCAGCGTGCGAACTCCAGCGTCAGCGCCGCGGTCGTGTATTCACGGGCATGGATCGCGCTCGTCAGGAACAGCTTGGGCTTGGTGCCACCGATCGCGCTGTTGGTCAGCTTCAAGACCTTGATGTCGTAGCCGCCCTGCCCCTGCGTCTTTTGCCAGGAATCACCCACGTCAAGCCATTGGGCAAGGTTTGGCTTGGTGTCCGCAAAGGTTTGCGCCGCCGCATAACTTTCTTCGACGGTCTCATAGCATGAGTAGCCCTGGATCGACTGGATGGTCACGTTGCCGTTCGAGTCGGTGCTGCCACCGTTCTCACGCGCATCCGCAGCTTGCTGGATCTGTGTCAGAAAATCGTCACGAGCCTTGATGTACTCCGGCGCACTTTCAATGCGAAAGCCGAAACTGCGCAAGGCCGTGATTTCGGTCGAGTCCAGTTCGAACACGAGGTAGCCTTTGTCGTAATGCGACTCCAGCAGGTTCGAGTGGAAGGTGATGGCCGCTTTGCGCAGCGTACCCGGATCGGAGATGTAGGCCTTGTAGATGTTGGTGCGTTGCTTTTCCTGCTGTCGCAGAACCCGCATTTCGCTGGCATGCTCGTGCCCATCGGCCGATATGGCCGGTGCAGAGATCGCAGCAAGGAACAAGGCGGCAATGGCCGCTCCCACAGGCGGACGAACGAAGGTCATGAAACGTTCCCTTATAGGTTTACGGTGTCAATCGGCCAAATCGGCCGATCGGGAGTGCGTCCGAGGGTGATCAACCCGGCCAAACGCTGAATGATTCTGGTGTACATACACACTGCAGATGAAAGTGACATGACATGAAAAGGGTCATTGGAATGCTTTTGGCGATTGCCGGCTTTTGCGGTAATTCATGTGCGTGCGAAGGTGATGTAGATCGGTGGTCGAACGAATTCAAGCTGTTGCGTTCGGTGCATGGGCACTTCGACGGCGGTGCCTGGACTGCCTCGGTCGATCGATGGGGCGGGCACAAGCACCAGCTGATGCAATGCCTGGCAGCGCGAGCCGGTGCAACGTCTGTGCCCACCGATCGGTTGAAGGCGTGGATGGGCCTTCCTGACACAGTGCAGCGCTGCCCCTCGCCGAGCTGCGACGCCGTGACGCGCGAAATCGAAGGCACCAGTGACGCCCGCAGCGCCCCCGGCAACACCGCGCGCTCCCAGCTGTGGGTCTATCACTGGCGCGGCGTGCACGACCGATTGGTCTTCACCGTGGAGCGCGGCAAAGTCACCGGCGCGCGCTGGGCATACGTTCATGAATAGGCTGACTGTCGTCACGACAGCAACCCATCGGCTCGTGCCGCATCACCCCAGAAGTCTGGGTAGCGAACACATCGGCGCACGGCGATGTCAAAAAACAATGCAGTACGGCGCCAGCCTGAATTGAAAAAACCCCAGCCGGTCAGGCCTGGGGCTTTGCAAAACGAACCTTCATCGGATATGAGGCAGGCTCTTCACATCGAAGGGCGGGGCCGAGCCGTCAGAAAACTCATGCCGATCAGGCAACGGAAGCGCCCGATCGATTTCCGTCAGGGATAGCTCAGCACGATCTTTGGAATCGTCGAGGTGCCTTCGGCAGCAGCTCCGGTGTCGTTGATAACATGGCTGATGGTGCCCTGGCCGCCGATTGACACAGTGAACACGTTGTGCAGACGCACGCCCGAAGTGTTAGGTACCTCGAAGCCGCTTGCCGCGTTCACGTTGGGATTCACGTTGAAGTAGCAGTACGCGCCCAGACCCCACCCTTCATGCGTCTTGACGCCGTTGGCCACCTTGTAAGCGGCGTAGCCGTTGCGACCACCGCTGATCCAGTCAGACTGGTTCGGAACGTCATAAGGCAGTTCGTTCTGGAAGAAGATCGTCTTGCCGTTCTCACCGGTCCACAGCACCGAGTTCTTCTTGTAGTGCTCGGAGAACAGGCCCGTCGCCAGCACGTTGTTGCCGTTGACGATCACGCCGTAGTCCGCCGGGTTGACGTTCCAGCCCGTCGGGAAGCTGCCGTGATCGGCACGCCAGGCCCAGATGTGGTCGATGATCGTGTCGTGGCTGTTGACCACGATGCTGTTGGTCGCCTTGCCAGCCACGGTGCCACCGATGCGGAAGAACACGTCCTGGATCGAGATCGGGTTCGACGCATGGCTGCTGTTCGAGCCACTGGGGCCGACGGTCAACAGGTTCTGGCTGTTGGTCGTTCCCGCATCGAACAGCACGCCGGCGATCTTCACGCCATCGACATCGCTGATCGCCAGACCGTCGACGCCGTGGTCAGGCACGAGCGTCGGGAAGCCGATGCCCAGCACCACGGTGTTGGCGCGCGTCACCCGGATGGTTTCATTCAGGTGATAGGTGCCTGGCGTGAAGAACAGGTTCAAGCCGCTGGCCAAAGCTGCATTGATCGCAGTGGCCGTATCGGTCGGCTTGGCCACGAAGAACTGGCTCATCGGAATCGAGGTGCCTGGGGTCGAACCATTGGCCCAGCTGGCGCCCGATGCATTGGCGCGCAAGCTCGGCACGAAGACGCGATATTTGCTGGCGCCGTCGATATAGAGGTAAGGCTTCTCACGCGAAACCGGTGTCGTGGCCAGCGTGGTGTATGGCGCAGAAGCGCCCCAGACCGCGGGGAACGATGTCGCCGGCGCGCCCACCACACCCGAGAACACGATGTTCCACACGCCGTCATACCAGGCTCCGATGTTGCTGTCGCGGGTGTACCACTGCTGCTGCGAACCGGACGAGACCGAACCATCCACCTTGCTGTCGGCCAGATAGCCGCCGCTCGAATAGCCTTGGCCGAAGTCTTGGTTTGACGGGCCCATGTGCAGGTTGCCAACGATGTGCACACGGCGCATCGGCGCAGCCTGCGACACCGCCCAGCGGTTCGTCCCGCCCGCAGGCACGACCGCAAGATTTTCTGCCGAGCGCCAGAAGTTTTGCGTGGCATTGGTGGCGTCGCCGAAGTTCCAGCCGCTATCGACATTGATGTTGCCGGCGAGTTCGACGTCATCCGGGTTCTGGCCCAGGCCGTTGATCGACGTGTAGAAGCCCAGGTTGGCGTAAACGTCCTTGTACTTGCCTGGCTTGAACAAAAAGGCAAAGCGCTGCGCGCCGAACTGTGCGGTCGGGTTCAGGAGTTGCGGCTTGAACGCATCATCGAACTTGGCCTGGATGGTCGCGGTCGGTGTGTTCGGATCGAACACCGTGACGTTCGGTCCGAAGTCCGGCGTGTCGCTGGTCGGAGGTGCCGTACCGCCGCCGTCAGAGACCTTGGTGATGCGGAACGAAGACAGCGCATCGTTGAAGGTCAACGGGACCAGGTTCGACGTGTTGCTGGTCAGCTTCAGCGAACGGCCACCATAGTTGGAGTTCTCGAAGATTTCGATCTGATAGCCGGCTTGGATCTTGAGCGACGAGACGCGGTCGTTCCACGAGCCGCCCACGAAGCTGCTGTCGGCGCCGGCGCAATACGAAGCACCAACGTAGTCCACGTGCTCATAGAAGCAGGCCACATCGGCCGGCGGCGTGACGACCGCACCCTTGAACGGCAGCGACACGTAAAGCTGGCCCAACTCATTGAGCTGACCATCGGCACCGAGCACGCTCGCGTAGTGGGTGTCGTTGTCCCAGCGGCCGGTGAACCAGGCGTAGCGGAACACGTCATCGCGCTCTTCTCCGACCTGGACCATCTCGGTCATCTGGACCTTCTGCTTCTCGACCGAGTCGATCTGCGCGCTGCCATCACCGTTATGCCAGTTCGACATTTCGGTGATCCAGAAAGGCTTGTTGTATTTCTTCAGGCGGTCGAGCTGGGCGGCAAGGCCGTAGTCGTACCAATGGAAGGCCAGGTAGTCGATCTGCGGATCTCTGCCACCATGGGCGTTGCGGTATTCGGCGTAGAAGGCATCGAGCCAAACCACCGGGTCCGAGAAATTGGGCATCGTGCCCCAGGTGATCGCCGGACCGACGATCTTCACGCCGGTGTGGGCAGAGATCGATTCGAAGGTCGTCCAACGCTGAGCGGCCTGTGCCGGGGTCAGGTTGGATTGGCCGGTCAGGTTGGGTTCGTTCAGCACGAGCAGGTATTTGACTTGCGTGTTTGCGCGCAACCAGTTCTCGATGGCACCGACATCGCCATCGCCATTCCACATCATCGGAATGAAGTCCATCGCGTAGCGCGAGCGAACATCCGATGGCAGCCCACCGGCGGGCTGCGGGCTCCAGTTGTACCACCAGCTAACGCCAGATGAGAGCGCAGCCACATCGGCTTCAGTCGCCAAGTCATAGGCAATGCCGCGCTTCTGGCTTTTTGCCGACGTGGCAGCCAGCGCTTTGGACGATGGCCCGGACGAAACGCCGCTGGCCGTTGATTTGGATGAGTCCGCCCCGTCGCCGCAAGCCACAAGGGCGGCTGACAGGAAGAATGCAAAGAGGAGTTTTTTCATATGCAGTCACTTTCAAGAGACGACTGTTGGAAGGCACCGAATACGAGTTCGACTGCCCGCGGATGGAGAAGGACCATTGTGAATGGAACCGATTCCAATCGAGTGCCAAAATGTAATGACCCCATCGCTTCATCACAGCCCATGCAAACCCTCATGCACGATTTCCATAGCGGGTCTTATGGCCTCCCGAGTCGCCTGAAAACTTGATTTGATGCGGCCTGCCGTTCGATTCAGAAATTTGTCGGCATGTTCACCAAACGTTATCGGTCAGCAAAAAATCGAGTTCAACCTCAATGAATACCCATCACATCGACACGATTGCGGTAACAAGGTCGTTGGTCTTACAACTTCGGGTCTAAGCCCTCAGCCCCGCCACACGTAACGCTTCTTCTGCGGCCGCCCCGACGGCATTCTCAACACGGCATCCAGCTGAATGCCATAAAGACTAACGACATAATTGAACGAATCAAGAATGAGTGAAATGTCGCTCGACGCCATGAGCCTAAGCTCCTCAGATGTGCCTGCGTGACGTTCAACGCTCCACGAACAATCCTTGGACAAGTTCTAACGGCTTCTGCTACGCCCTGCCTTTCGGCGTTCAGAGAAGAAGCCGTCAGGCTTACCTCAAGCTGGATGCGGCCGGAGCTTGGTCCGTACGCAGCACCGGATAACGCGCATAACGCGCATCCCACGACGCATGGCGTCGATGGAAGAATTCCAGGCGGGCCTCGGGGCTTTTCGCAAAAGCCTCGTCACTCTTCAAACGCGCCTGAAAACGTTCGGCCAGTTGAGGGTCGGCGGCCAGTTGCTCACGAGCCACCGCCTCCGCGACATATGGCTCCATGTATTCCTTCTTCTCGAAGGCATTGTTGAAAAGCCCCCAAGCCAACAAGGAATCATCCGACTGCGGCTCCAGCATCGTGACCACCAACCGAGACAGCGGCTGTGCAATCGGAACAAACAAGGCACCAGCGCGCAAGGCATGGGTTTCTTCGCGCCATTGGCCATCGACCTTCAAGGTCTGGTGGCTCTCGATCGACTTGGCGCTGAACTCCACTTTCTCGGCGAGAAAGGCTTGCACCGGGCTTGTCGGCACCGGCTTGGCAAGGCGCTGGAACACGATGCCATGCGAATCGAGCCGTCGCGCCACCATGTCGGCATGCTCAGGCGGCACGAGATAACCGGCCTTTGGTGCGTTGATGGTCAGCTTCGGTTGAACATCGTCGTACACCGGCAGGTGCCAGACTTCGGGCTGGGTTTCGTCATAACGTGTCATCAACGCACCGCTGACTTCCGATGGCGTTCGGGTATATCGATAGCCTCGAAAATCGATGGTCCTGACCTTGTCGCTTGGCTCGTATGCAATCGGCAGCGCTTGCCCGGCAATGGCTGTTGAGCGTGCATCCGCTTGGCGGGCCAGCTTCAGCCATTCGTCGCCATGACGGGCCACCTGCTGCAGCACCGAGACGATGGTGAGATGGGTGATGCGAACCCGCGTCGCATAGTCTTTCCAGGAGTGGGTTTCGACCAGCATGCCCAAGCGGTTGCGCAACTGGAAATAGCCGTGCGAAAAGCGAGGTGCCGAGACGTCGTCTCTGAAGCCCGAACTCGGATCGTCTTCAACAACAAAGCTCGGATAGAACGGCAAGGGCAAGGAGCCCTGAGCGGCCAGATCGCTGATCACACCATCGCGCCAACCGCGCCCTGCACTGCGCAAAGCCTTGTCACCCGCGTTGACCGGCTCGACCATGATCGCAATGTCATGCTCGAACTGCGCGCCATCGGTCACATGCAGATCGACGGTCGCCAGCGGGTCCCACTCACGTACCAGCTTCAGCATCGACTGCATCTCCAGCGTATCGGCCTTCACATAGTCGCGGTTCAGGTTGAAGTTTTCCGATGTGGTGCGCCAGCCCATCTCTTGCGGGCCGCGCTGGTTCGGCCGGTTCCAGCGGCCGAAGCGCTCATGGCCGTCGACATTGAACACCGGCACGAACACCCAGACCTGCTGGCGCAACACGCCCGGTGCGATCGAACCCGCCAGCAATTCGCGCAAGGCCAGAAAGCCGGCGTCCTTGCCATCGATCTCACCGGCATGAATGCCACCTTGCATCAGCACCACCGGCAAGCCTCGACGGTGTGCAGCCTCTGGTGTCAACGCGCCGCTTTGTGACACCACCAATGCGCGCATGGTGCGGCCTTCAGGTGTTCGGCCGAAAGGCACACAGCGCACTTCCTTCGGATGGCTGCGCTGCCATTCGGCGCAAAGCGACTCCACTTCGGCGTAGCGGCCCGTTTCTCGCCAACCTGACTGTTCGGCTTGCGTGACAAGAGGCTCTTTGCTGAACGCGGCGCTGGGCACTGCCGCCATCAGCAGAGCGGCCAAGGTGGGGATCAGGGCATGGGGCTTGAAAGAGTTCGATGGCATCGTTGGTGGTGAAGAAGGTGGCAACAGTCCATCTTAAGGTTGCATCCACAGACACACATCACCGAGGCCCGACCCGGCGAAAGCTCGCGCTCCGATGTGAACCGACGATGAACCCGGCGTCAGCTAGGCCGTGAGTCATCAAGCCGAGGCATGCGTTCATGCAGCCGGTCAGTGAAGCGCTTGCCGGTTCGCACACGATCGAGGCATGGCGTCTCCAGCGCGCATCGACGATCATCCATGCCGCCATATAGGGATCGGGCGCTGTGGTCCGCAAGGAGGCAGCGACACTTAGTACTCTGGCGATGCCCTTTCTCCTGGGCCGCCCGGGCCTCTCACGGAACACGCTGATGTCGATACCGCCGAATCGCCTGCCTGATGAAGTCGTTGCAGCCTTGCGGCGCGGTGATGCGATCGGGGCTGTGAATCTGCTGCGCCAATCCCACGGCCTGGGACTGAAAGAAGCCAGGGCCGCGATCGATTCACTTCGCGGGCATCACGCTTCAAACAATGCACAACGGCCTGCCGCGGGCGCCACGCCGGTCGCGGTGATCAGCGCGCTGAAGAGTGGCCAGAAGATCGAGGCCATTCGCCTCTATCGCCAGCATGCAGGCGTTGGGTTGAAAGAGGCCAAAGACGCCGTCGACGCATTCGAGCAAGGGCTTGCGCCGCGGGCCGGCGCTTTGTCGCCCGGAGATGTGCCGCGAACCCATCGCCATCGCATCGGAGTGTGGCTCGTCGTTGCGCTGCTCGTCGGCTGGTGGTTGATGAAAGGGTGGCCGCACAGCGTGTAGCCGCTCGAAGGCCGAACTGCTGCAGGGCGCAACTGAGCCAACGGCCAAGGCAGCGACCTCAACCCTCGAGGCCGTGAACGTCTACGAATCACTCGCCGCATCGAACAGACGGCAAAAAAAAGCGCCACCCGAAGGTGGCGCGTTGCATCGATTCGAAGACGGCCGATCGAGAAGACCGGCCGCCGGTTCAATTCAGCATCAGTTGCCCAGCGTGATACGCAGGATCTTCTCGTTGCTGTTGTTCGGGGTATTGTCTTTGTCATTGTCGAAGACGGAGCCATTGCCCGACGTGGTCAGCCACAAGCCACCCGTCAGGTCCGGCTCGACGGTGCGCAAGCGGCCGTAGGTGCCGTTATAGAGTTGCTGCACGTTGGTCAGGTTGTTGCCGCTGATGACTTCGCGGTACAGGCGCTGACCGCGCTCGCAGGCCACATAAAGCACATCACGAACGATCGCGATGCCGCTGCACGAACCGTCGCCGGTCGGGTAGGTGTGCTTCGGTGCCGTGTAAGC
>CAHJWV010000550.1 GCA_903643055.1 Burkholderiales bacterium
CTTCAAGGCGGCAGTGCATCACTCTCGTTGCGCGACCTGCCCGCGGGCGGCAGCTTCGAGTTCAGCTTGTCGGATGGCCTGAACTCGGTGCGCGTCCAGCGCAGCCGCTGAGCGTTGGCCGTCACCTCTCAACTCTTAGCCATCAGCTGACGAGAAACGAGAGCAGAGCGAGGTCAAAGCGAAGGCACAGCGCGACAGTCGATGCGGGCGGGAGAGGCGGCTACAGTCGCACCGTCTCTTCCGATCCACCCAGCTTGATTCATGACAGGCCGCGGTTAGCCTTCAGCCCATCGCCCCAGGCGTCGCGTCGACGCATCGCCTGCGCGATGTCAGGCGATGCCGTTCATGCACCGCTGCCTCGAAGGCCCCGCCATGTACCCCTGTCCTCATTGCCGACAAGCAGCGTTCAGCTTCGCCACCAAATGCTTGTCGCAACCGACCCTGCCGGCGCGCTGCCGGCATTGCGAAGGCACAAGCCACGTGCCCCCATCGCCGATGGGCCAACTGCTGTTATTGAACGTTCTGGTGCTCAGCGCTGCGGGCCTGGCTGCCGCCTTCTGGCGCACTCCGTGGCCCCTGGTTGCAGGCAGTTCGATCGCCTTGCTGCTGTGGGCGGTACGGCTGCATCGCCAATGCTTTGTGCCCATCTCGAGGGCGCAGACGAGGCAAGCCCGCGTCGCCGAGGGCTTGTCGACCGTCATCGCCTTGTGGCTTCTCGGATCGCAATGACGCCATCCCGGTGAAGCGGGACCGGCTCGGCGGCCTTCGGAAGTGCAGCGAGAATCCGAGCGAGACCCCCCATCAACAAGAAACAACACAGGCTCCCATGAAGACAAAAATCAAATCGAAAGTCAAATTCGCACTGCTGCTGGCCGGCGCTGCGCTGGCCTTTCAATGCCAGGCGGTGACCTACAGCTTTACCGGCTTCTTCGGTGAACCGCTGCCCGATGGCCAGCTCGATCAGACCGCCAGCTTCATGCTGTCGCTGCCCGACTTCATCACCTCCAACACCCAGGTGCTGGTCACATCGATGGACAGCTGCCAGACACCAGCCTCGCCTTGCGCCAACGCCACTTTCCATGTGGATGCCGCCGCCGACGGCCTGACCGATGAAAAAGGCGTGCAGGCTTTGGAGCTGAGCTCGCTGTCCGGCTACACCTTCTATTACTACTTCGCGCCGTCGGCCTTCGGCAGCGCAGGCACTTACGACAGTTTGTACGGCTTCGACTCGGCCTCGCTGGTGGCTGCGGTGCCAGAGCCCGGCTCTTATGCGCTGATGGCGCTGGGCCTGGGGCTGATTGCCGTCCGGTCATGGCGACGTCGCCCCTCGGCAGGCGTGGCGCCGAGGCTGGCGAGCCTGAGCTGATCATTACTGTGGCACGGCACAACGAGCCACCATTGCAAGCCCTTGGCGGGCGCATGAAAACAGGGCGCTGCGACAATCCGGCGCATGACGACTGCTTCTTTATGGTCCGAGGAAACGCCCGCCGCGCCGCTGTCTGAACGGCTGCGCCCGAAGACCTTGGCCGAGGTGATCGGGCAAGCCCATTTGCTCGGGCCCGGCAAGCCGCTGCGCTCTGCCTTCGAGTCAGGCCGCTTGCACTCGATGATTCTGTGGGGCCCGCCCGGCGTGGGCAAGACCACGCTGGCGCGTTTGATGGCCGATGCCTTCGACGCCCAGTTCATCACCATCTCGGCGGTGCTCGGCGGCGTCAAAGACATCCGCGAGGCGGTCGAGCGCGCCCTTGCGGCGCAAAGCCAGGGCCGGCGCACGGTGGTGTTCGTCGATGAAGTGCACCGCTTCAACAAGGCCCAGCAAGACGCCTTCCTGCCGCATGTCGAATCGGGCCTGTTCACCTTCATTGGCGCCACCACCGAGAACCCGTCGTTCGAGGTCAACTCGGCCTTGCTCTCGCGCGCCACCGTGCATGTGCTGAAGAGCCTGAGCGACGACGACATGGCCGCCTTGCTGGCCCGCGCCCGCGAAGCGCTGGCTGCGCCACCGTTGAGCCCTGCTGCCGAGCAGCGGCTGATCGGTTATGCCGATGGCGATGCGCGCCGCCTGCTGAATGCGTTCGAGAATCTCGTCAGCATGATCGGCAGCGTGGCACTGATCGACGAAGGCTTGCTGGAGCGATCGCTTGGCGAGCAGCTGCGGCGTTATGACAAGGGCGGCGAGCAGTTCTACGACACCATCTCGGCCTTGCACAAAGCGGTTCGCGGCAGCGACCCTGATGCGGCCTTGTATTGGTTCGTGCGCATGATCGATGGCGGCGTCGACCCGCGCTATGCCTCGCGGCGGCTGGTGCGCATGGCCAGTGAAGACATCGGCCTGGCCGACCCGCGCGCGCTGCGCATGGCGCTCGATGCGGCCGAAACCTATGAGCGGCTGGGCTCACCCGAAGGCGAGCTGGCGCTGGCGCAGGCGGTCGTGTTTCTCGCGATGGCACCGAAGTCGAATGCGGTCTATGTCGCGTACAAGGCGGTGCGCAGCTTCATCGCGCAAGACGGCACGCGGCCCGTGCCCTTGCATCTGCGCAATGCGCCGACCAAGCTGATGAAGGACCTCGACTATGGCCGCGACTATCGCTACGCGCATGACGAGGAAGGCGGCTTTGCGGCCGGCGAAAACTACTGGCCCGAAGGCCTGCAGCCGCCGCAGTTCTATCAGCCCGTGCCGCGTGGCCTGGAGCTGCGCATCGGTGAGCGCCTGAGCGAGCTGCGCCGCATGAACGACGAGGCCCAGGCCCGCTCGCCCGCACAACGCAAGCCTTGAGCCCTCGCTGATTCACGATCACCGGGGCTCGAACGGTAGAGGCTCAACGATGCGGGGAAACGCCGACGGTGGGCGCTGAAAGTCGGCCCATAGAATCCGCGGCCAGTCAGGCACCTCGGTGCCGCGTCCCGCGCCGGTGACTGCAAGAGCGAGCGCGGGCGGCCTTTGCCGATCTTTTGCCGAACTTTGCGATAGCACATGGAGCGGCCCGCGCCGCACCATTCCCAGGAGACACGACAAGACCATGGACACCTTCATCCAACAGATCATCAATGGTCTGGTGCTGGGCAGCGTGTATGCGCTGGTGGCGCTG
>CAHJWV010000551.1 GCA_903643055.1 Burkholderiales bacterium
CTGAACATCGGCTACTTCGCGCAGCAGGAACTCGACGTGCTGCGCCCGCAGGACAACCCGCTCGAGCACATGGTGCGCATGGCGCGCGAACTGGGCACCAGCGCGAAGGAAGGCACCGGCGAACAGGCCTTGCGCGGCTATCTCGGCAGCTTCAATTTCAGCGGCGACATGGTCAAGCAGCCGGTCGGCACCATGAGCGGCGGCGAAAAAGCGCGGCTGGTGCTGGCCATGATGGTCTGGCAACGCCCCAACCTGCTGTTGCTCGACGAACCGACCAACCACCTCGACCTCGCGACGCGCGAGGCATTGGCCATCGCGCTCAACGAGTTCGAGGGCACGCTGATGCTGGTGAGCCACGACCGCGCGCTGCTGCGCTCGGTGTGCGACGAGTTCTGGCTGGTCGGCCGCGGTGCGGTCACCGATTTCGACGGCGACCTCGACGACTATCAGCGCTACCTGCTCGACGAAGCCAAGCGCCTGCGCGAAGAGGCGAAGGAGGCCCTGCGCTCGGCCGCGGCGCCAATGGCTGCCATCGCAGCGCCGGCGAGCAAGGCGAGCACGTCTCAACAACGAAGCGAGCAGCAAAAACCACTGCAACGCGAGATCGCCCAGATCGATGCCCGGCTGGCCGCCATCGGCACCGACAGGGCCGCGCTGGAAGCCTCGCTTTCCAGCCCGTTGCCGCCGGCCGGGATTGCCGATGCCGGCAAGCGGCTGAAAGCACTCAGCGACGAGATCGCTATGTTGGAAGAACGGTGGTTGACACTGTCGGATCAACTCGAAGCGCTCGCGGCCTGATACCCTGAGGGCATGCCGAATGCCATCGAGCTTGCCCAGGGCGACCCGAAGCTGATCGCCGCCATCCGGCGCAGCCGCCGGCTGCTCGGCCGCAAGGCGCTGATCGGCGCTGCGGCCAGCGCCGTGCCCTTGCCGGGCCTGGACTGGGCTGCGGATGCGGCCCTGCTGTCGCGGCTGGTGCCGCAGATCAGCGCCGAGTTCGGCCTGTCGCCGATCCAGCTGAATCGCTTGGCGCCGCAGCGGCGCGACGGCATTCAGAAGGCGGCCACCGCGATCGGTGCGCTGTTGGTCGGCAAACTCGTCACGCGCGAGTTGCTGCTCACGCTGGCCCGGCACGCGGGCCTGCGAATGACCGCGAAGCAGGCCACCAAGTACGTGCCAATTGCCGGCCAGGCCGTTTCGGCAATGCTGGGTTATGCGGCGCTGCGCGCGTTGGGTGAACAGCACATCAAGGATTGCGTGCAGGTCGCACGGGCAACGCAGCATCTGCTGCCAATGCCACCAACCGAGTTTGCGTCCGCCCAAACACCGCCGCCGGCCAGCGGACTGGGCCGGCTCCGCGCGCGCATAAGTACTTTCACCATCCGGAAATCCGTCTAGCAATCATTCGGACTTCTGTATAGTGCGGTCTCTCGGCGGCGCTATGGTCCTTGGGCTGTCGCATCAAGTCGTGTGCGGCGAATTGCGCGTGCCGGAATGAAACAACCCTGCTACGTGCAGGTTCGCCAGCAGGTTCACACTGAGTCAATCGCCACCGAACCCGGAGAGGAGGAATCTCCGGGTTCGTCAGGTGCATCCGGGGAGGGTCAGGAAACGCAAGCTGCAGTGCGCGTTTCTCACCAGAGGACAACGATGAACGAGACAGAGCTTGCGGCAGCGCTCGACCGCCTTATGGGACGGGTGGACTATTACCTTCATTGCGAGCTCGATGAAGATTACGAGCATGACCGCCCCGAAGCCGCACGCCGCCAACTCGAAGCGGCCTTGCGCGCCGAATTGCTGCGCGCCAGCGCTATCGGGCTGGTGTCGATCAGTGCGGTCGGCGCGGCCAACGGTGCAGTGCGCGACGGCATTGCCTGACTGTGTTGGTATGAAAAGCGACCGATCGGGCGCTTCGAGGGGTGGTAGGACGTACAAGATTCGAACTTGTGACCAACGGATTAAAAGTCCGCTGCTCTACCAACTGAGCTAACGTCCCACACTTGTTTTTGCTTGCCCTTCACCAGGCCGCTCAGCCCGACAAAGCCGACGATTATAGCGTGGCGTCACGCGCAATCTGGTCGAGCACCCAGCCTGCTGCACACTGGCCGAAGGTTGCAGTCACGCTTACCACCGAGCCGTAGCCATGGCAGCTGAGGCTGCCATCACCGCTCTCTGAGCCGATGGCGCACGACGGATCCGGCGGCGCAACGGATTCGCGGCTGAAGACACAGGTCACGCCGATTTTCTTGCCCTCGCGCGGCGCACCGTGCAGCTTGCGCAGTCGATTGCGCATCTGGGCCAGCAACGGGTCGTGGGTGCTGCGCGCAAGGTCATCGATCTCGACCTGATGCGCGAGCCGCTTGCCGCCGGCGGCGCCGACCGTGATGAAGCGTTGGCGCGATTCGCGCGCCCAGACCGCCATGGCGAGCTTGGCGGGGGCGGCATCGCAAGCGTCGATGACCGCGTGCACGGGGCCATTCGCGTCCACAGCTTTCTGCAACAACACGCGCCAGTTGTCCGGCTCGACGAACTCGTCGATCGCCAGCACGCGGCAATCGGAATGGATGTGCGCAATGCGCACAGCCATGGCTTCGACCTTGGCCTGTCCGAGCGTGTCGTCGAGCGCATGGATTTGCCGGTTGATGTTGGATTCGGCGATGTGGTCCATATCGATCAGACTCAGCCGGCCGACGCCGCTGCGCGCCAGCGCCTCGACCGCCCAGGAGCCGACACCGCCGATACCTGCCACCAGCACATGGGCTTCGCGAATGCGGGCCGCACCCGCGATGCCGTAAAGCCGCGCGAGCCCGCCGAAGCGCCGATCGAAACCGGTCGCCTTCACGGCAGTGCGAGCGAGCACAGTGGCGTCCAGGACAGCGCCCTGTTTACTTGAGGCGGGAAAGGCGTTCGCGGCCGGCTTGCGCCGCTTCGGACTGC
>CAHJWV010000552.1 GCA_903643055.1 Burkholderiales bacterium
CACCAAGCGCCGGTGAGGCTTTTGAAGCTCATTCTTCGACGAAGGCCACTTCGCGCTTGTGGCGAATCGACGGCAGCATCACGACCACGATCAACAACGCTGCAGCGACCAACAGGCCCGCCGACAACGGCCGGGTCAGGAAGGCGCTCCATTCGCCACGCGACAGCAGCAGCGCACGACGCAGGTTCTCTTCCATCATCGGACCGAGGATGAAGCCCAGCAGCAGCGGTGCGCCTTCGCAGCTGAGCTTGTAGAAGGCATAACCGATCAGCGCGAAGAGCGCGGTCATGTACACGTCGAAGGTGTTGTTGTTCAGCGTGTAGACGCCGATGCAGCAGAACAGCGTGATCGCCGGGAACAGGAAGCGGTAAGGCACCGTCAGCAGCTTGATCCAGATGCCGATCAGCGGCAGGTTCAGGATCACCAGCATCGCGTTGCCGACCCACATCGAAGCGATCAAGCCCCAGAACAGCTCCGGGTTGCTGGTCATCACCTGAGGGCCGGGCTGAATGCCCTTGATCGTCATTGCGCCGACCATCAGTGCCATCACGGCATTGGGCGGAATGCCGAGCGTCAGCATCGGAATGAAGGAGGTCTGTGCGCCCGCGTTGTTGGCCGACTCGGGGCCTGCCACGCCGCGGATGTCGCCCTTGCCGAACTGACCATCGCTGCCCGCGATCTTCTTCTCGAGTGTGTAAGCCGCAAACGAAGCCAGCAGTGCGCCGCCACCTGGAAGCACACCCAGGATCGAGCCCAGCGCCGTACCGCGCACCACCGCCGGCCAGGCTTGCTTGAAGTCTTTCTTTGTCGGCCACAGGCCTTTCACATTGCTGGTGAAGACCTCGCGGCTTTCTTCAGGCTGGCCGAGATTGGCGACGATTTCGCCAAAGCCGAACACACCCATCGCGATGACGACGAAGCCGATGCCATCGGTCAGCTCAGGGATGTCGAAGCTGTAGCGGGCGGTGCCCGAGATAACGTCGGTGTTGATCTGCGCGAGCAGCAGGCCCAGGATGATCATCGAGATCGCCTTCAACAGCGAGCCCGACGCCAGCACCACGGCGCCGACCAGGCCCAACACCATCAGAGAGAAGTATTCGGCCGGGCCGAACTTGAAGGCCAGCTCGGTCAGCGGTGGCGCGAAGGCCGCGATGATCACAGTGCCCACGCAACCCGCAAAGAAAGAGCCCAGGCCCGCAGCAGCCAATGCAGCACCAGCGCGGCCCTGGCGTGCCATCTGATATCCATCGATGGCGGTCACGACCGATGACGATTCACCGGGCACGTTGATCAGGATCGCGGTGGTCGAGCCACCGTATTGCGCCCCGTAGTAGATGCCTGCCAGCATGATCAGCGCGGGCGTGGCGTCCAGCCCGTAGATCGAAGGCAGCAGCATGGCAATCGTGGCGACCGGGCCGAGGCCGGGCAGCACACCGATCAGCGTGCCAAGAACGCAGCCGAAGAACGCGTAGAGCAGATTCTGCAGGGTGAAGGCAATGCCAAACCCCAGCATCAAGTTGTTGATCAAGTCCATGGAGCAACCTCGTATTCTGTTGGGATGGGGCTGCTATTGCAGAAAGCTGGGTCGCATCGGGATCGTGAGGCCGAGGCCGAGCACGAACACCAACCACGAAAAGACGGTCAGAACGACGCTGCTGATCAACACCCCCGTCCACTTGAACTCATCGCCGGCAAAGCTGGACATGATGATCAGGATCGGCACGGTGATGACCAGGCCCAGGCGCGGCAGCAAGGCGCCGAAGACGGCGATGGCCGCAACGATCACGATCAGCGGGCGCCAGGCAATCTGGCCGATCTTGTCGCCACCTTCGGTCTCGATGGTCAGCGACTTGAACAACACGATGCCGCCCAGCACCGCCATGATCACGCTAAGGATCAATGGAAAGTAGCCGGGCCCTGGCCGAGCCGAACCGCCCATGGGGTAATTGGTGGCACCGACGGCAAACACGATGCCGACAACGACGAACATCAAGCCAGACCAAAAGTCTCGCTCGCTCTTGATCTTCAAGGCGTACTCCTCAGGTGGATATAGGTATCTCGGACGCCGGCCGATTCTAGGCAGCAGCCCCGAGGCGCCGTGTGTGGTTTACACGTAGCGCACAAAGCGGCTTCAAGCAGATGCAAGCGAGCCATGTCAAGGCTCGATGCGGCCTCAGGTGTCCCAGGCCGGTGTGGCACGCAGTACTTCTTCGATGGTGGTCAAACCTTCGGCCACCTTCATCGCGCCGGCCAGGCGCAAGGGCCTCAGCCCGTCGCTGAGCGATTGTTTGCGCAGCTTCGAAATGTCCGGCACTGGATGAATGAAACCGCGTGCCGCATCCGAGACCTGCATCAGTTCATACAAGCCGGCGCGGCCACGAAAGCCGGTCATCCGGCATTCCAGGCAACCTACCGGCTTGTAAGGCTTGACCTTGCCGTTGATGCGCCAGGGCTTGATCACGTCGTCGACGGTCTCGACGGTGGTGGCCTCATCGGGCTGCTTGCAGGCCACACACAAGGTACGCACCAGGCGCTGCGCCAGCACGCCGATGACGGTGGCGCCAATCAGATAAGGCGGCACGCCCAGGTCGCCGAGCCGGGTGATCGCCGAGGCGGCGTCATTCGTGTGCAAGGTGCTGAAGACCAGGTGGCCGGTGAGCGCCGCCTGGATCGCCATCTCGGCCGTTTCCAGGTCGCGGATTTCGCCGACCATGATGATGTCCGGGTCCTGGCGCATCAGCGCACGCAGGCCATCGGCAAAGCCGAGGTCGATGCTGTTCTGTACCTGCGTCTGGTTGAACGCCGGCTGGATCATTTCGATCGGGTCTTCGATCGTGCAGACATTCACCTCATCGGTCGCCAGGCGGCGCAGGGTGGAATAAAGCGTGGTCGTCTTGCCCGAACCGGTCGGCCCGGTCACGAGGATGATGCCGTGCGCGCGCGATACCAGCGACTCCCAACGCTGTGCATCGTGGTTGCCGAAGCCGAGCGCGTCGAGCTGCTTCACGGTGGTGTCGGGGTCGAAGATCCGCATCACCATCTTTTCGCCGAAGGCCGTGGGCAAGGTCGACAAACGCATTTCGACTTCATCGCCGCTCGGGTTGCGCGTCTTGATGCGGCCATCGAGCGGGCGGCGGCGCTCGACCACGTCCATGCGGCCCAGCAGCTTGATACGTGCCACCATCGCGTTCATCACGCCCGGCGGCAGTTGATACACGGTGTGCATCACGCCATCGATGCGAAAGCGGATCACGCTCAGGTCGCGGCGCGGCTCGAGGTGAATGTCGCTGGCACGTTGATCGAAGGCGTATTGCCACAGCCAGTCGACAACCTGCACCACGCCCTGATCGTTTGCATCGAGCTGCTTGTTGCTGCGCCCAAGCTCGACCAGTTGCTCGAAGCTCGCCGTGGCCGACGATTCGCCGGTCTTGATGGCCGCCCGCACCGACTTCTGCAAGGTGTAGAACTCGGTCGTGTAGCGAACCAGCTCGATCGGGTTCGACAGCACCAGTCGAAGCGTCTTGCGGGTATGGGCCTCGATCTCCGGAACCCAGTTCAGGTCGAAGGGCTCGCTGGTCGCGACCGTCACGTCGTTGGCGCCGAACTGCAAAGGCAGCGCACGGCGCCGCTCGGCATAGGTGATCGACATGACATCGGACACGCGGCCCACATCGACCTTCAACGGATCGATGCGCAGATAAGGCAGGCCGCAGCGGCCGGCCAGCCATTCGGTCAGCAGCTCGGTATCGAGCGGCTTGCCCGTCTTGGCATGCACCAAGCCGGCATTGCCCAGCCGCACCAACGGGTGCTGGATGCTGTCGCCGGCCGCGAAACGCTGCGTGGTCTGCTCGCATTCGGCCGCCGAGATCACTCCGTCTTCGAGCAACCAGCGCAACAGGCGCCGCCATTCGAGGCGCCCGGCCGGGTGGTTGCTGGCCGGCTTGCCGGGCTTCGCGGTCTTGGTTGGGGGTGTCTGGGGAACGGCAGCGTTCATAGAGGGGCGGCGAGGGCTTTCTCAGGGTTCAGGAAGAAGGGGGTCAAGAGATCAGACCAGCGAGCGGGACAGCCAGCGGGCGGATCATCTTCAGCCACTTGCGGGCCGGCAGGTCGAAGCGAGTTTCAATGTTTTCCGCACGAGCGGCAAGCGTGTCGCGGTCGGGGATCGGCAGGCCTTTCAAGCCGACCAGAATGGTGTTGCCTTCCCTGGTCGGGCGCAGGCTGCGAATGCAGTCATGGCCGAACACCGCAGCGATGCGCGCCGCGCTGCGCTCGAAGCTGGCATCGCGGCCGAAGAG
>CAHJWV010000553.1 GCA_903643055.1 Burkholderiales bacterium
CGTCGCGCGCATCCTGAAGAAGGCGCCGGCCGAGCGCCTCAAGCTGCTGCGTGAATCGAGCAATCCGCAGGCGCAGTTCCTCTGGGCCATCTTGCGCAATGGCTTCCACTATGCGGCCGTTCATCTGGCTGACGTGGCTGACTCTGCCCGCGAAGTCGATCTCGCGTTGCGCTGGGGCTTCGGCATGCAGCAAGGCCCGTTCGAGCTGTGGCAGCAGGCCGGCTGGAAGCAGGTGGCCGAGTGGGTCAAGGCCGACATCGATGCGGGCAAGGCGTTGAGCCAGGCGCCGCTGCCGGCGTGGGTCTTTGATGGCCCTGTCGCCACAAACGCGGGTGTGCACACCGCCGAAGGTTCGTGGAGCGCGTCGCAGAACAAATACCTGCCGAAGAGCACCTTGCCGGTTTACCAGCGCCAGCACTTCCCCGAGTCGCTGTTCGGCGCGGGTGCGACCGACCCTCTGAAGGCCGGCACACAAGAGTTCAAGAACGAAGAGATCCGCGTCTGGACGCTCGACGGCGAGGTGCTGATCGCCAGCATCACCGCGAAGCTGCACCTGATTAGCCCGGCCGTGACCGAGGGCCTCGTGAAGGCCGTCGAGATCGCCGAAGCCAAGTACAAGGGCCTGGTGATCTGGTCGCCAGACGATGTGTTCTCGGCTGGTGCCAACCTCGAGGCGCTGATGCCGGTGTTCATGAAGAGTGGCGCCAAGGGCATCGCGCCAGAAGAGAAGAAGCTGCAAGACGCGATGCTGCGAATCCGCTACGCCTCGGTGCCGGTGGTCTCGGCGATCCGCGGCATTGCGCTCGGTGGCGGTTGCGAGCTGGCGGTGTATTCAGCCAAGCGCGTCGCGGCGATCGAGAGCTACCAGGGCCTGGTCGAGGTCGGTGTCGGCCTGATCCCGGGCGGCGGCGGCCTGACCTATGTCGCGCGCCGCGCCGCCGAGATGGCGGCTGCGGGCAATGCCAATGCCGACATCCTGAAGTTCCTGATCGATGGCTTCACGAGCGCGGCCACGGCCCGGGTCGGCACCAGCGCGATCGAGAACCGCAAGCTCGGCTACCTGCTGTGGAGCGACGTGGTCGTGCCGAACAAGGACGAACTGCTGTACGTCGCCATTCAACAGGCCAAGTCCTTGTACGACAGCGGCTACCGGGCGCCGGTCAAAGCCTTGTTCCCGGTGGCTGGCCGCAATGCGATCGCGACGATCAAGGGCCAGCTCGTCAACATGCGCGATGGCGGCTTCATCAGCCAGCATGACTTCCACATCGGCGCGTTGATCGCCGACGTGGTGTGCGGCGGCGATGTCGATGCCGGCTCGCTCGTCACCGAGGACTACCTGATGGCGCTGGAGCGCAAGCACTTCTGCGGGCTGCTGGAGCACCCGAAGACGCAGGAGCGGATCATGGGCATGTTGCAGACCGGCAAGCCTGTGAGGAATTGATCCACCCCCGAAGCGCCTTCGGCGCTTCCCCCTCTAGGGGGCGCCGCTGGCGGACCGGCAGAGCCGGATCCGCGGCGGCCGCTTGATTGCGAATACGAATACAGGAGCTACTTTCATGACTACCAAGCAAGTGCAAGACGCCTACATCGTTGCCGCCACACGCACCCCGATCGGCCGATCGGGCCGGGGTTTTTTCAAGAACACGCGCCCGGATGACCTGCTGCTCGCGGCGATCCGCAGCGCGATGACGCAGGTGCCAACGCTCGACCCGAAGGCCATTGAAGACGCCATCATCGGCTGCTCGTTCCCCGAGGGCGAGCAGGGCATGAACATGGCGCGCATCGTGACCGCGCTGGCGTTCACGCACCCGATCGGCGGCGTGACCGTCAACCGCTTTTGCGCGTCGGGCATCACCGCGATTCAGATGGCGGCCGATCGCATCCGCGGCGGCGAGGCTGATGTGCTGATCGCTGGCGGCGCCGAGTCGATGAGCCTGGTGCCGATGGGCGGCAACAAGCCGTCGTTCAACCCCGAGGTGTTCGCCAAGGACGAGAACGTCGGCATTGCCTACGGCATGGGCCTGACGGCCGAGAAGGTCGCGGCGCAATGGAAGGTCAGCCGCGAGGCGCAAGACGCCTTCGCGCTCGAGTCGCACCTGCGCGCGCTGAAGGCGCAGCAGGCCGGCGAATTCAGCGACGAGATCACACCGATCGACGTGGTGTCGCGCTTTCCGAACCTGGAGACCGGCGAGCCTTCCGTCAAGACCCGTACTGTCAGCCTCGACGAAGGCCCGCGCCCGGACACCTCGCTCGAAGGTCTGGCCAAGCTGAAGGCCGTATTCGCCGCCAAGGGCAGCGTGACCGCCGGCAACAGCTCGCAGACCAGTGACGGCGCCGGTGCGCTGATCCTTGCAAGCGAGAAGGCCGTCAAGCAGTTCGACCTGAAACCACTGGCCCGCTTCGTCAGCTTCGCTGCCCGCGGCGTGCCGCCGGAGATCATGGGCATCGGCCCGATCGAGGCGATTCCCGCGGCGTTGCGCTATGCCGGCCTGAACATCGCCGACATCGACTGGATCGAACTGAACGAAGCCTTTGCGGCGCAATCGCTGGCCGTCATCAACAGCATCGGCCTCGACCCAAAGAAGGTGAATCCGATGGGCGGCGCGATTGCGCTCGGCCACCCGCTGGGCGCCACCGGGGCGATTCGTGCAGCGACTGTCGTGCACGCGCTGCACCGCCACAACCTGAAGTACGGCATGGTCACGATGTGCGTCGGCACCGGGCAGGGCGCCGCCGGCATCTTCGAACGCGTCTGATGGCCGAACGAGGCCCGAAGCGGGCCTTGCGCTGGCGCGGCAGCTTGTTGCGCCAGCACGCTGACATCTGATCCTGAGCCCGCAGCGTGCGCTGCGCGCCCCATTGCCACTGGAGGCTCCATGAGCATCAAGACCGCTGTGCTGAATGGTGTATGCACCATCGAGATTGCACGCCCCGAGAAAAAGAACGCGATCACCGTCGACATGTACATCGCGATGGCGACGGCGCTGCGTGAGGCGATGGCCGACGCCGCAGTGCGCAGCGTGTTGATCACCGGCCAGCCTGGCATCTTCACGTCGGGCAACGACCTCGAAGACTTCATGAAGCGCGGCGGCGCGGCAACCGACTCGCCGGTCTACCACTTCATGCATGCGCTGGTCGACTGCGACAAGCCGGTGATCGCCGCGGTGACCGGCGCGGCGATCGGCATCGGCACGACCTTGCTGCTGCATTGCGATTTTGTTTATGTGTCCGACGAAGCGCGCCTGGCGATGCCGTTCACCAGCCTCGGTCTGGTGCCCGAGTTCGCCTCCAGCTTGTTGATTCCACAACTGATGGGTTCGCGCAAGGCGGCTGAAAAGCTGCTGCTGGGCGACCCGTTCACCGCCGAAGAGGCCGTGGATTGCGGCATCGCCAACGCGGTGCTGCCAGCCAGCGAGGTGGTGAACCATGCGCGTCGCGTCGCCGAACGCTTCAACGCCTTGCCGCCAAGCGCGGTGCGCGAGAGCAAGAAGCTGATGCAGCGCGCAACGGCCTCTCAGGTGCGCGAGGCGATCGAGGTCGAAGCCGAGTTGTTCGTGAGACGCTTGTCGAGCCCCGAGGCGAAAGAGGCATTCACCGCGTTCTTCCAGAAGCGCAAACCTGACTTCTCGCAGTTCTCTTGACACCCGATCGCCTCAGGCTCATCAAGCTGCTGCTCGCGCCCTTGTTGCTCGCGCAGGGGTGGTGGGTGCGGCGCAAGGCGCTGCGCCTGCCTGAGGCGCAGGGGCCGCGCGAAGGCGTGGCTGGCACGGGCCCGGTGGGCCTGCGTCTGCTGATCGTTGGCGACTCGTCGGCGGCCGGTGTCGGCGCGAAAAACCAGACGCAGGCGCTGGCCGGGCGGCTCAGCGAGGCGCTGTCACAGCGCCTGGGCAGCTCGGTGGTCTGGCAACTGGTGGCCCGCAGCGGCGACAGCACGCAGAACTCGCTGGCGGCCTTGTCGGCGCAGTCGGTTCATCCGGCGGATGTGATGGTGACGGCGATCGGCTTGAACGATTTGCTGAGCCAGGTGCCGGCGCCGAAATGGCTGGCCCGCCTCGACCGCATTGATCGGCTGGTGATGCACCGCGCCGGCGTCAAGCAGATCATTCACTGCGGCATCCCGCCGATCCATTCCTTCCCGCTGCTGCCCAACCCGTTGCGCTGGGTGCTGGGCATGCAGGCGCAGCACTACAACCTTGAGCTGGCGGCGTGGATCAAGCGCTGGCCCGAGCGCCGCTGGCTGCCCTTGCCGTTTGAGAATGAAGAGCCCATCGACACCAGCGTGCTGATGGCCGAAGACGGCTTCCATCCCGGCCCGGCGGTCTATGCGTTGTGGGCCGAGCAACTGGCCGGCGTCATCAGCAGTGAGATCGTGCCTTACCTGCCGGCGACTCAGCCGACGCGGCGGCGCATGCGCAGCACACGCACGTCCAAGGCCCCTCAGGCGCTCAAGGCTTTGGAATAGGCCGCGGCTGGCCTTGCAGGTCGATCGCGACGTAGGTCAGGTTCGCCTCGGTGACCTTCACGACTTGCAGGTCAGACGGGTTGCGTTCGGCATAGACCTCGACACGGATCGTGATCGACGTGCGGCCGATGCGCTCGATGTGGGCATAGAAGCTCAGCAGGTCGCCTACCGACACCGGTTGCTTGAACACGAACTGGTTGACCGCCACCGTGGCGACACGCCCGCGCGAGACGCGCGCCGGCAGCACCGAGCCGGCCAGATCGACCTGCGCCATGATCCAGCCGCCGAAGATGTCGCCGTTGTTGTTGGCATCGGCCGGCATCGGCATAACCCGCATCACCAGTTCGCCGTCGTCGGGCAGCTTCAGCGGTGAGGTCAGTGTCTTGGGAGAAAGGTCGGCGGGGTCGGTCATGGTGGAGCCTCGTGGTTCTGACGCTGATTGTCAGCGGTTCATTGTCTGCGCTCGGGCTGGCGCGCTGGCATGCATAAGATCTCGCCTGATTGCCACGGTCAGCGGCCTGACTTGCTGGCGCAGTGAGTCTTTTCCAGACGAGGAATGAGCGTAGTAATCGGCCCGCTGCCGCAAATCGCGCCGAAGAAACAGTGCGCGCCTTCGCTGTGGCAGA
>CAHJWV010000554.1 GCA_903643055.1 Burkholderiales bacterium
GGTGCAGCTTGTTGCCCACCGCGTCGTACTCGGTGGTGAGGGTGACGTGGTCCAGTCCGGCGACCAGCGACTGGCGCTTGAAAAATCACTGGGAACGCGCTGGCGGCAGCGACGGATTCATGTGGACAGGACACTAGCGCAATACCGCGCCGAGAAGGCCTGCCGCATACTGTCTCGCCTCGTCTTCATCATCCATCACTAATACGTCGTTTTCTACAAGGACTTTTCGCCACGAATAGGTTGAATCCACGAGAGCCCGCTGCACATCACCGCGCAGTCCGGCTGTCAGTTCGGAACTCGCGGCCAGGTGTGTTCGCAACGCCTCAACCGCCTCTTCTTCAGAATGACCAAGATTAGATGCAAAGTAGTTCGCAAGAACGTGGTCGATGTACTCGTATTGGCTCATCATTTCACCGGATGGATGGCACCGTCTGCCATGTCCCGGAAGGACGATGGAATTCATAAACACCGGTTTACTTACCGTAGAAATTCATCCCAACCGGCCGCAGAGACCTCTTCATCCGACGCAGGAATGACGCGCACTTCAGTATGCAGTGCGTTTTCATAGGACTCGGCTTCCTGTGGCGATTGCCATTGTGATTCGCAATCGTCACACATCAGGAGCAACCGATCGCCTGAAACGCTCTTCATAGCCTGCAGTTGCCCTTGGCGACAAATCGGGCAGTCGCCAAACGTTTTGCTCATTTAGTTCCCCCAAACCATTGATAACCCCTAGGAATCGGTGGTGTTCCTCCCGACGGAAAAGCCGTCACCACACGGTTGCTACCTGTTTCGGTGATAAGCGTGATGTGGTCGAAGTTGTTGAGTTGCCCAGAATAGCCTCCTGAGTAGCCAGAATTCGGTCTACCAATGACATAAATATCGCGGTTACCGATTGTGATTGGCTGCGTAGCGTTTTGCCCGGGGTGGCCGAGTAGCTCGCGTGCTGGTGCAGCTTGTTGCCCACCGCGTCGTACTCGGTCGTGAAGGTGACGTGGTCCAGTCCGGCGACCAGCGACTGGCTTGGATGGATTGGCCGCTTGAAGAATCGCTGCGAAACGCGCTGGCGCGGGCGACGGATTCGTGTGGACAGGACACCTGCCGTGCGTGCGCCACCCCGCATTTCTGGAATCTGCAGTGATTTGTCGGAAGTCAGCGTCGCAAGTCTGCGGCGATCAGATCGGCCGTCGACCTTGCACCGTCTTCCAATGCATCGCTTCCTTCTTTGCCGGCAGTGAGTGCATCGAAGTTGACGAATGTTCTTGCCGGCGGAGTTGATCGCCATTGATCACCCCTTGGTCGGTAGCCTGAAGAGTGAAATCCAAGAAACAGGACTTCTTGGCGGTCCTTACCCAATAGCGTTGTCCGAGTTGACACCGTCGGCTGGTAGTCGCGAGTAGACGAGCCTGCCGCCACAAATCCAACGACTGCCGGGGCAACGATCAATACCGCATCGGCTTCACTTGGAAGTCGATCGAGCTGCGGACCATATTTCCCATTGGCCTGTGTCCAAGCAATCTCTTCGATACGCACGTCATAGCCAAGCGCCCTCAGCCGGACGGCGAGGCGATCATTCAGCGCCTTAAAGACCTCGGTCCCTAGTTTTTTGTACTTGGTATTGAGCTGCTGCTGTTTCGCATCTGCATCAACAGATGTTGCAAGCGCGCCCACCGCACCAAAAACAGCTGCTCCATTGTTGAGATTCAATATTTTGTATTCCGGCTCAGGCGCGCGGACGAGGATGATTGTTCTGACCGCAGCAAGACGGGAAACGCCTGCTTCAACGCGAGCCCCTGGGCCTGCGCATGCTGTCAAAAACATGATCAAGCACAAAAACAAAAAGCCACGTCGTTTGAAAATTGAGAGAAACATGGTCATTAAAATCTAAAAAACTTTGATTTGCACCGGGTGACCCAAGGCGATAGTTGTGCTCAAGGAGTTCAGCTGGTTCTACAACCATGGCAGTAGGCGCTGGGTGCAGGCACTGGACAGGCGATGGACGGGTTATCGCGTTTGATGTTGGTGAGGAAGAACAAGCATGAGCAGGAGCAACAAGGCAATCAGTGAAGCGGCGTCCAGACAGGGCAGGAACAGGCTCGGCCAAATGGCAAGAATTGCTCAAGGATCAGGCACTGTGCATGCTCGAAACTGCCGCGATCTGTTGAAAACCGGGTGTGCAACGAGCGTGCTTGGATTGACCGCTTGAAGAATCGTTGCGGAACGCGCTGGCGGGAGCGACGGATTCATGTGGACAGGACAGATGGTGCCAATATTTCTTAGCCTTCTTAATCGCGATCCCAGTCCGGGAGGTCAAGATTTGATCGATAGAAATTGATGAATTTCACGAAGTCGGCACACTGCGTTTTCCGAATCTGAAGTGGTCTCTCGCCGAGATTGATGACATAGATCACTTTTGAATCTCTGCCATCAAAGCAGTACAACTCGTCTCCGTTGCCGCCTCGTGCGAAGGGCACCAAGCGACGATGCGTTGCACTGCGCACGAAAGTAATGAGGTCTTTCTTGACCTCTTCTTTTGTGAGAAACCACAGAGCGTGCCCATCGCCACCGGCGTCAAGATCCTTGTGCCCCCAAGCGATGCATTCGAGGTACTCGGGTGGATACTGAAACTGATAGCCAAGGACCTCTGGGCCAGCTATGTAGTCATTCAAGGATCGTTCCAACGGCTCATCTGCTTGCGTCATATCAAGCTCACTTACGGCCCGTGATCCTCGGATCGGTCAACATCCCATTGGGATTGGCTGTCGAGAAACCGCGACCGATTGATCGAGTCTCTTGGCTTAGTATCCGCAGCGAGTAGGCATCCCCCCAAGTTTGCGGAACCGGATCGAAGTTGGTGAAGCCGCGTTTAGTCAACGTGTCTACAGTTTCCGACCTAAGAGTAAATCGCTTTACATCAGAGGGAGAAAGCAATTCATCGAACTCTCGTGCCGTTGCCCGCAAGCCATAGCCCTCGTACTCGTCAGCGACCTGACGCCCCACAAAAATTCGTCTGTTGTCTATAGAGCCAAGAATATCGCCGTCCATGCTGCGGACCACATCGACGCGTGGCAGTTGGCCGCCTGCTCGCGCGTAATCCAGCGTTTCGTCGATGGTGTAACCACTGCCCGGTGATCTATACCCAATCGTGACTTGGCTGTAGCGTGTATCTAGCGGATTGATGAATACACG
The DNA here is from genome assembly GCA_903643055.1 of Burkholderiales bacterium. Next base: position 3,190 of record CAHJWV010000554.1, read on the forward strand.
GGATTCCAACCGAAGACCGTTGATCGCAGTCCCTGTAAGGCCGACGCCCGTAGCGAAGTCGATTCCTGTACTTACATAGTTGGCACCGCTGTAGCCGATCATCGGCGTCAAACCCTGCGCCAACAGTGATTGCGCACCACGCTCGTCACCACTACCAAAGAAGCGCCGATAGTCGGCCACTGCGGCATCAGTCTGCTGCGCAGACAAGAAGCTCAACCCCACGGTGCCCAAGACAGTAGGACTGGTGAACGCCGCTCCAACAGCTGCGCCCCCCGCGCCGAGACTGTGACCAACACCTGCGAGCAGATCATTGCCGCCACCGTTCCATGCAGCGCTCGCAGCCTGACCCAAACTCACGTCGCTTCGGTTCCAGTAGGCCGCCGCAGCGCCAACGATGTTTTCCCATCCAGACTGCGCCGGTTTGATCGAGTCCGTGTATGTCGGTCCAGCCGAACTCACGCTCGCATCTGATAGCTGGCGCGCGATCATAGATTGATACCCAAAGCTTCCTTGGAAGTCGCGCGGATCCATGTTGGGATAGGCGCCGGTATTGACCGAGGTCACTGCTTGCGCTGCCCTGGCATCCGCGATCGCCTTCAGCCGCGAGTTATCAACATTGAGCGCGTTCTGCCCCAGCGCCGAGTTGTCGCCAAGGGCGTTCATGGGACCCGGAATAACGTAGTCCTGCCCCGCGTAGACGGTGCTGCTCCTCAAACCATTGGCACGCATGAAGTTGCCGATGGCTTGTGGGTCATTGGTTCCCAGAATCCTTGAGATGTTGTCGCCGGATCGAGCCGTGTACGTGCTGGACTGGCTCAGTTCCCCCACGATCTGCGTGATGCCCTTGCCGCCACTGGTTGCGGCATCGCCAGCGGACGACGCTGCGCCATTGCTGTACGTCGGCAACCCCATCGGGTTGTTGGCCGCCTGACGTGCCTGTATGTCCTCGGCGAAGGTTGGCGTGGCGCTGACGCCCGACCACCCATCGTTGAGCGCATAGAGGGCCGCAATCCCGTCTTCCTGCTGACCCGAACTGCTGCCGGTCACCTGCCCGTTGGCTCCGGCCAGGCTTTCGCCGAGGGCATTGCCAAACGCATCAACAGCAACCTGAGTCGTATTGATGCGACCGCCTTTAAGTGCAGCCGTGGTCAGCCCACCGGCGAAGCCGGCGACGACCCGCTGGGCCAGCCCTTGCCCGAAGCTGCCCAGACCCTCGAACGCATTGGCGCCCTGCAAGGCTCCGCCGACCGCAGACCCCACTCCTGCCCCTACAGCACTCGCCGCCACACTCCTCCAGCTGAAATGGTCCTGCAGCCCCACGGCCACGCTGATGCCTTGGGTCAGGGCGTTACTCACCACCTTGTTGGCGACCGCGGTGGCGATCGGACTGCCCGCGATGTTGAAGATCCCGCTCGCGCCGACGCCTTGGGTGATGCCCGCACTCACCGCCGCCAAGCTGACCTGCTTCCAGCTG
>CAHJWV010000555.1 GCA_903643055.1 Burkholderiales bacterium
CCGCTCATGCTGGGAGGCGCCGCAAAACGGCGCCGGCCTGCAGCGCCGCGCCAGCCTGCTGCTGGGCTTCAAATCCGCCCCGGCGCGGCCGTTGACACAGTCATTGCGGCGCCAGCGCATCAGCCTGCAGTCGGGCAGCGAGCCTGCCGGGCAAGCCCTCGATGCCGCGCAGATCGCCGCACTGCGACCCGCCGAGCACGTGCCCAGCGCAGCTCGCCGCGACGAGGCGCAAGACGACTTGCGCCGCATCACCGTGTTGCGCGCCGGCCCGTTGGCGCCCACCTTGCTGCGCGCCGGGCTGCGGCGCGAATGCTATGTGCTGCGCGATCTTGGGCGAGCCCCCCACAACGCGCCTGCCGATGGCATGGCGACGAGGCGGCCCACCGGCGCAGCTCAGGGCAGCGCCGCGGGCCACGCCACGGGTCATCAACCCGTCAAGCAGGCCGCCTGCCAACTCTGGCTGGGCCCGGATGACGATGGCCGCTGGTGGCGCCTGGGCGAATTCGCCGACGCTGCCCGGGCCTCGCGCGCGGCCGACAGCCTGCGCCGCTTTCTGCGCCATCTGAACGATGACTGCGAAGGCCTGCATGTGGTCGAGCATGTGCTGCTGCGGCCGGTGGGCCCGGCCCGCGCAGCACCCAACAGTTCCAGCTCGAACCTTCAGCGCCTGCCGCCGCCGAACCCCGAATTTTTCGGCCTGCGCCTGAGCGTGCTGTTGCCGGGCTGGACGCTGCGCACCGCCGATGCCGGGTTTCGCCGCTTCACGGAAGAGACCTTGCGCATCAACACCCCGGCTCATCTGACCCTCGATTGCCACTGGCTGGACTTCGATGCGATGCAGCGCTTCGAAGACGACTTTGGTCGCTGGATGCAAGCCAAGGCTGCGCACTGCCGCGCCATCGATGACGCCGCACCGCACGCTTCATCCAGCGACAAGACCCACGGTGAAGAACCTGGTGAGCAGGACGAACACGCTGCCGCGCTGGACCAGGCCTCGGCCGCCGTGATCGGCCATCTGCGCCAGGCTGCCTCGCCGAAGGCCAAGCCGCGCCAGAACGCGAACCGAAACGCCACCGAAGGAGACAGCCATGCATGACGGTCACCTGATCGAAGCGCTGCAGATCGATCTCGACTTCGAGAACTTGCCGCTTGCCGACGCAGACGCGCCCAGTTTCCAGTCGCAGCTGGCCGACACGCTGCGCGGCCCGGCGCTGCGGCAGATCGATCGGCAGTTCGATGCGGCCTCTGCGCACGACGAGGTCTGGCGCATCGATCGGCTGGAGATCGACCTCGGCCGCATCGTCATCGACGCCGGCCAAGACTGGCCCAGCCGCTGGATGCAGGCGCTGCGCGATCAGTTGCAGCGCTTGTTGCGCGAGCTGCGCGATGCCCCGTTCGATGAGGCCGCTGAACCCACAGCCCGCCGGCCGCTGGCACGCCACGCGGCCCGGCTGGAGATGCTGATGTACTTCCTTCGCCATGGCCACTTGCCGTGGTACGGGCGCGGCCGGCGCAGCGAAGACCCGCGCGAGTTGGGCCGTGAGCTGCTGCGGCATGACGCTCGCGGCCTCGCTGCAGCCTTGCGCGCCGCGGGCGATCGGCCGGCGCTGCTGCAACGGCTGGCCGGGCAGTTCGACGGCATCTGGCTTGCCGAGCTGGTTCATGCGCTGCTGCCCGATGAGCCCTTGACGGTGGCGCGGCTGCTCGAAACCGTGGTTCGCGCCTCGCGGCCGGGCCGCGCCGACAGCGCGTTGACGGTGGCCCGCCTGTGGGAAGCCGCGCTCGGCCAGGCCTTGGCGCAAGGCAGCAGCGGGCGCGTGGCCGAGCTCGCGGTGATGCGCCTGCAGTTGCAATGGGCCTTGGAGACCGATCCGCGCCGGGCGGCCGAAGACGACCCGCTTACCAACGTGGCGCCGGCCTGGCAGCGGCTGTTGCGCGATGACCGGGCCTGGCTCAAGTCGAGCTTGCAGCGCATCGGCGCATCGCAGGCGCTGGAGCAGCGCCTGGCGCGGGCCTTGTCGACCGAGCTGCTGAGCGAAGTGGCCGGCCTGTGGCTGGCGCGTGAACAGACGGTGGCCGTCAGCGGCTGGATCAGCGCGGTCGCGGCCCGCAGTGCCGCTTCGCCATTGGCCGCGCCCGAGCAACGCCGCCATCTGTGGCAAGCCGCGTTGGGCCATTTGTGGGCCGGCGGCGGCGGCGCTGCATTCGATGGCCGACGCTTTGCGCGAGAGCTGCGCGAGCGCATCGGCCGGCACGGCGATGCCGCTCAAGCAGGCGGCCATGCCCGTGAAGGCGATGCGTGGGACCGCGATCTGGAAGCGCTCTGGGCTGATGACGGCCTGGATCGATCTGCCGGTGCACCGGTTGTTGACACAGTGAAGGCTGTTCCTCTTCTTGCGCTGCCCGCTGAGCTGCTGCGCCCCGACGCCGTGTGGCACGCGCTGCGCAGCAATCCGGCCGCGCTGCAACACGCGGTGCAAAAGGCACTCGCCCACGGCGAAGCCACGAGCCTGCGCCTGGCCGAAATCTGGAGCGATGAGCTGCTGCTGGCCGTGACCAGCCTGCGCTGGCCCGAGGCCCGGCCGTGGATTGCCGCGGTGGTCTCGAGCCCGCCGCATGACGCCGCCACCCTCGCCCGGCGCTGGGCCTGCACGCTGCGCCAGGCCTTTCAGGCGGGTGCAGCGTTCGACGAAGCCGCGTACCTGGACGCCTGGGTTCACGAGGACCTGCTTCATACCGGCCACAGCGTTGAAGAAGGCGCCCGGCAATGGAAAGCGGCCATCCAGGACGCTGCTGCGACGCCGAACTGGCTGGAGCGCATCGTCAAGCTGACGACACTGAGCCCGGCCGTGCCGGTGGCGCCGATTTCATCTGAAGCGGCAGTGACGACGCTCACGCACAGCGTTCGCTCGAAGCGCGAGCCTGCGGCGATCGACCCGGCATCCACGCCCTTCCCTATCACCGCGTCCTCGGTCACCGGAGCCGCCGGCGTGAACGGCATCGCCAGCGACAAGGGCTCGCCAACGCCTGCGTGCGAGCCGGGCTTCGAACGCGAAGCCCCTCCTCCGCTCGGCGCGATCAACCCGTTCACCGCCAACCCAGTGCCAGCGGCCGGCGACGCGCTCCATCACGCCGAGCCTCACCAAGAGCGCCCAGAAGATGACCTGGCGAAGCCCCTGCCATCGCCAAACGCCGCGCTGCCCTTGGCGCCGGAATCGTTGGCCCTCGCACGATCGCTGGCCGGCAAGGTGGTGCAGCGCCTGGCCACACTCGCATCGACCCTCGGCCAGCGCCTGGGCCGGCTCTTTTCGCCTGGCGTCTCGCCAGCTGCCGCCACGCGCGAAGCTGCGACACCCGATGCCCAGCCGGCGCTGCCCGTCACGGTCTCGGTCGACAACGCGGGGCTGGTGCTGATCGGCCCTTACCTGCCACGGCTGTTTGAGGCGCTCGGCCTGGCCAACGACAACGCGTTCGTCAATGAACCCGCCCGCGAGCGTGCGCTGCACCTGATGCAGTTTGCGGTCGATGGCCGGCATGAGCCCGCGCCCGAATCGCGCCTGATGCTTAACAAGCTCCTGTGCGGCATCGAGCCCGAGACGCCGATCGGCCGGCGCTTTAGCGCGACGCCCGAGGAATGCACGCTGATCGAAAGCCTGCTCGGCGCCGTGATCGCGCATTGGCGCGTGCTGGGCCAGACCTCGATCGCCGGCCTGCGCGAGACCTTCCTGCAACGCCCCGGCCAGCTCAGCCAGCGTGCCGATGGCGCCTGGTCGCTCGCGGTGCAACCGGCCGCCTTCGACATGCTGATCGATCGCCTGCCCTGGGGCTATGCGATGCAAAAACATCCGTGGATGAGCGAGGTGCTGCATGTCGATTGGCGTTGAACATTCCCAGGCTCGATCCGGCAGCGAACGGGCGTTGAGCCACAACGCGCAGGCGCTCGACCACGAACTGGCCTGGTTTGAGCGCGTGCTGAAGGCACGGCTGGACGGCCATTTCGCGCAGCACAGCGAGCGGCTCGATGTGGCCGAACTCGGCCCGCCGGATCTGCGCGATGACGAATCCGCGTATGCCGGGCTGCTGCGCGAATGCGGCCTGTCGCTCGATGAGCGGCTGGTGTTGCTGCTGGCCCTGGTGCCGCACCTGCGGCCGAATCTGCTGGACCTGCTGTTCATCCGCAACCCGAACCTGGACCGCGGCTTCGCCGAATTCGGCGGCCGCAAGGGTGCCACGCACGGCGGCTTCCTGCCAACGCTGGAGACCGCGGCCTTTCTGGTCGCCGGGGCCGATCTGGCCGGGCGCTTTCAGTTGCGCCGATGGTTGGATGACGAACATGTTTTGCGCAAGCGCAGCATCCTGCAGCTGGACACCTGCGCAAGCGGCGAGCCACAGTTCAGTGCCGGCCTCGCTGTGAGCGGCGAGACGCTGGACCTCGTCACGCTCGGCGAGCGCCACAAGCCCGACTTCAGCGGCAACTTCCCGGCCAAGCTGATCACGACCCGCCTGGGCTGGAACGACCTCGTGCTCGATGACGAGGTGCTCGATGAAGTGCTGGCCATCGAGGCCTGGATTCAGCATGGCGGGCGCATTCTTGATGAATGGCAATTGGGCAAGGCGTTGAAGCCCGGCTACCGCAGCCTCTTCTTCGGCCCGCCCGGCACCGGCAAGACGCTGACCGCGACCTTGATCGGTCAGGCGGTGGGTGCCGATGTCTACCGCATCGACCTGTCGATGGTGGTGTCGAAGTACATCGGCGAGACCGAGAAGAACCTCGCGAACGTGTTTGATCAGGCGCAAAGCCGGCGCTGGATTCTGTTCTTCGATGAAGCCGACGCGCTGTTTGGCAAGCGCACCGCGGCATCGAGTTCGAACGACCGGCATGCAAACCAGGAAGTGTCTTACCTGCTGCAACGGGTGGAAGACTTTCCCGGCACCGTGATCCTTGCGACCAACCTGAAGGCCAACATCGACGACGCCTTTGCGCGGCGCTTCCAGTCGATGGTGCATTTCCCGATGCCCGATGCCGACCAGCGCCTGCGCCTGTGGGAAGGCATGTTGGGCCAACGCGAGCGGCTGGCGGGCGATGTCGATCTCGCGCGGCTGGCCCAGGAACACACGCTGGCAGGAGGCGCGATTGCCAATGTCGTGCGCTTCGGCGCACTCAGCGCCTTGCGCGCCGGGCGCAGCGCGATCAGCGCCGACGACCTGCGCAAAGGGATCGCCAAAGAACTGCGCAAGGAAGGACGAACACTTTGAACCCGAACCTGCACACCGATCCGCCTTCGCCCCCACCTCGTTGCCGGCCTTGCCGCCAGGCGCGATGGCTGCTGGCCACCCTCGGCCTGGTGGCGACCGTGATCAACCTCGGCTGGCAAAACGGCCCAGCGCTTGGGGCCACCTCGGCTTTGCACGCCCGACCGCAAGCTGAGCCGGCGGGCGACGCGGCAGCTGCGCAGGGCACGCCGCCAGCTCGCGTGATGGCGCAAGCCGGTGCGATCAAGACTGTGTCACCGGCGGCGTTGGCCGCAACCTCCACACCGGCCCCCGTGCCCACGGCCAGGCCCGCCGCCGGCACGGCGTCATCGGCGGGCGCTTCTGCGATCGATACGCCAGCGGCTGCGGCTGCGGCATCGCACGCTTCGCCCGCCAACACGGAGCCCGCCCCGCCAGCGCCCCACGGTGATGACGCACCGGGCGCTGCTGTCGCACGTGGCGTGACTGTGTCACCTGCTGCATCGTTCGCGGATGCAGCGGGGCAGCCGACCGCACCCACGCTGCTGTACCGCACCGTGCCGCTGAGGTCGGGCTACCGCGGCGAGCTGTTTCGCGATCTTCCGTTGGCGCGCCATCTCAGCAACGCGCGTGTCATGCTGGTCGACGGGCAACTGCCACCGGGCTTGTCGCTCAGCGACGAAGGGATCGTGCGCGGGGTGCCCACGCTGGTGGGGCGTTATCAATTCCGCCTGGGGATCATCGACCCGTCGCCGCAGCCGACGCCACCGCCGACGCCAGAGAGCGCATCGCCCGCTCCGACCGAAGCACCAGGCCGCCTGGCAGCACGCGCGATCACGCATCAGGCCTATGCCTTGCGCATCCTGCCGCCGGCGACTAAGGCACCGGCCCCGCCGCCTGTGGCTTCGGCAGTGACACCGACGCCGGTGCCATTGCTGCAAAGCTTGAGCGCGACGGAGACCGAGAGCTTTGTCGATCACCGGCGCGGCATGCCGGTCAGCTACAAGCTCACGCCAGCCGATGTCGCGATGCTGATGCCGGCTGAAGAAACTGCAGCACCGTCCTCAGCGTCATCACCAACGTCACCAACGCCCCCAACGCCCCCAACGTCGTCGATCGACACCCCGAGCCGTGGCACGGCCTTGAGCGCTCGTGACAGCAGCGAACCTGGGGACTCGACCGCGGCCGACATCACCACCCTACCGCTTGACGCCGCGATGCAGACGACGACGGTGGCCGCGCCGATCCTGCCGACGGTGGATCAATTGAAAGCGCTGTTGGCGCCGCTGGTCGACATCGACTATCCGACCCGCCCCCTGTTCGAACAGGCCTTGCTCGCCAGCCGCTGCGACTATTACCAATTGCACGTCACCGAGCAGGCGCTGAAAAAGAAGCTGCGTGTCGATGCCACCTGCCCGCCCTTGACCCGTGCCATATCTACCACCACCACCTCCACCAGCGCCCCCGCAGCCCGCGCTGGCAACGCTTCCAGACCGGTGCTCAAGCCCGTGCCGGATGCCGCGAAGCACTTGCCTGCCAACGAGCTGTCGTTGCAACAGTTTTATCTCGACCTGTTGCCGCCCGAGTTGCAGGCGCAGATCGTGACGCTCGCCGAGAAGCTGCACCCGATCGAAGATTCGCAAGCACCGCGCCTGACCGCGAGTTGCGGCTGTTATGCATCGGACAACGGCAATACCGTCTACGGCATCTTTCCGTACTGGCTTGCGACCGACACGGCGCAGAAAGTCGACTTCAGCCTGTTCAAGCGCATCGCCTTCATGGGCGCGGTGATGAAGGACGATGGCAGCCTGTCGGTGCCGAATGGCTGGGCTGGTGAACCGGGCGGCTTTGCGCGCGTGGCATCGCGCCACGGCAGCGAGCTCGATCTGGTGATTTATCGCCGCGACTGGACCGGCCTGCTGCGCCAGCCCGCAGCCAAGCTCGACGAACTGGCCCGCACGGCCGCACGCAATGCCGTGCAGATGGCCGAGGCCAAACGGGACGACGGCCCGTCGCGCTGGCTGCGCCCACTGCTGCTGCCGGCCTGGCGCGAGCGCGAACAGGTGTACGGCGGGCTCACGATCATGTTCGATGACGCCGCGCTAAGCACAAGCGAACAGCGCGCGGCCTTCAAGCGCTTCTATCGCCAATTCACCTTGCGCCTGATCACCGAGATGCAGGCCATCGGCCGCAGCTACCAGCTGAACTTCATCGTGCCGGAGCAGCAACTGGGCGACGAAGATGGCGCGTATGGATTTGGTCAGCTGACCGACTACATGGAAACCGCGCAGCGAGGACCGCGCGACCCGAACACCGACGAAGAGACCTTGCACCGATATCGCGGCACGACCGACATATCGGTCTTCTATCTGATGATGATGGGCGAGCCCACGTCGACTTTCAAGAAGGAACTGCGCCGGAAAATCGATGAGACCCGCCTGCTGCAAGGGCACCGCCGGGTCGCGTTTTTGCAGGGCGTGATCCCGGTGCAGTTCGACGTGCGCACCGACAAGCCGGTGCCGATGGCGCCCGATCTCTCCAGGCAAGTCGATGATGACCTGGCTTACATGCGCTGGAACTTCGGCGGTGTCGGCTTCTGGCCGCTGCCGGTTGAAGGCCTCGGCCAAGGCAGCGCATTGCGCCAACTGATCGAAGAGAACTACAAGCCACCCGCCACCTTGGCAAGCGGTCTGTGCGCATGGGCCTGCCCGAACCGCGTCGCGCTGCGGCTGCTGCTGCAATGCGTGCTGATCATCGGCCTCGCCCTGCTTGCGACCTATGCGCGAAGCTGCCGCGCCCAGCATGCCGGTGGGCGACAGCTGCTGCTGGCGTTGTGGGGCATCGGCCTGATCACGCTCGTGATGGCGGCGACGGTGTTCAGCTGCGATCCGCTGATGAACGAACTGCGGGCAGGCAATGCGCCGCTCTATGTGCTGATCCTGCTGCTGTGCGTGGCCGGCGCGTATACGACTTTGCGCAAGCCGATGGATGCGCCTTGAATTCCGGGCGCCCACAAAGACAAAGCCCCTGAGCCTCTTGCGAGGCCTCAGGGGCCGGGTTCGATCGGATCGAATCGGATCAAAGTGCCTGCGCAAGCGCCGGCAGGCCGATCACATGTGCTCGATCAGCACTTGGCCGAAGCCGGAGCAAGATACTTGCGTCGCACCGTCCATCAGGCGGGCGAAGTCATAGGTCACCCGCTTTGACAGAATCGATTTTTCCATCGAGCTGATGATCAGGTCGGCGGCTTCGGTCCAGCCCATGTGGCGCAGCATCATTTCAGCGGACAGGATTTCTGAACCGGGGTTCACATAGTCCTTGCCAGCGTACTTCGGTGCCGTGCCGTGCGTGGCTTCGAACATCGCGATCGAATCCGACAGGTTTGCACCCGGGGCGATGCCGATGCCGCCCACCTGAGCGGCCAACGCGTCGGAGACGTAGTCGCCATTCAGGTTCAGCGTGGCGATCACCGAGTACTCGGCCGGGCGCAACAGGATCTGCTGCAGGAAGGCATCAGCGATCGAGTCTTTGACGATGATGTCTTTGCCGGTGTTCGGATTCTTGAACTTGCTCCATGGGCCGCCATCGATCAGCTCGGCACCGAACTCTTTTTGCGCCAGGCCGTAAGCCCAGTCACGGAAGCCACCTTCGGTGAACTTCATGATGTTGCCCTTGTGCACGACGGTCACGCTGGGCTTGTCGTTGTCGATCGCGTATTGGATCGCCTTGCGCACCAGGCGCTCGGTGCCTTCGCGCGAAACCGGCTTGATGCCGATGCCCGAGGTGTTCGGGAAGCGGATCTTCTTGACGCCGAATTCGTCTTGCAGGAACTTGATCAGCTTCTTGGCCTTGTCGCTCTCGGCTTCGAATTCGATGCCGGCGTAGATGTCTTCCGAGTTCTCGCGGAAGATGACCATGTTGGTCTTCTCGGGTTCCTTCACGGGCGAAGGCACACCCTTGAAGTACTGGATCGGGCGCAGGCAGACGTACAGGTCCAGCTCCTGGCGCAAGGCCACGTTCAGCGAACGGATGCCGCCGCCGACCGGCGTCGTCAGTGGGCCCTTGATCGAGACCACGTATTCGCGCAGCACTTCGAGGGTTTCTTCAGGCAGCCAGACGTCTGGACCGTAGACCTTGGTCGACTTCTCGCCGGCGAAGATTTCCATCCAATGGATCTTGCGCTTGCCGCCATAAGACTTGGCCACGGCCGCATCGACCACCTTGATCATCACCGGGGTGATGTCCAGACCCGTGCCGTCGCCTTCGATGTAAGGAATGATCGGCTGATCAGGGACATTGAGCGAGAAGTCTGCGTTGACGCTGATTTTTTGCCCGCCCTCGGGCACCTTGATGTGCTTGTACATGTATTGCTCCGCTCTCCGCGATGAGTATCAGGGTTTGTATCCAAGGATTCTATGTCAGGGCCCGTGTCAACCAATGCGCAAGGACCTGCGTTACGCAGGGGCTGCTCAACGAGTGGGTGGCGATTCAATCTTCTAAAGGTAATTCCAATGAACAAGATCCTGGCCGTTTTGATCACCTCCCTGTTCGCCGTTGGCGCATTCGCTGCTGAAGCCGCTCCTGCTGCCGATGCAACAGCACCTGCTGCTTCCGCACCCAAGGCTGAAAAGAAGGCCAAGAAGAAGCACGACGCCAAGAAGGCCGAAGCCAAGAAGGAAGACGCCGCGAAGTAATCAGCGCCCGTCGCTGATCGACTCCGGCTTGCAGCGCTTGTGTGCTGCATCCTCCCAACGCCCGGTTGATTCCGGGCGTTGCTGTTTTGAAGGCACTTTCAGGCGTGCTGCAGTTTCTGACACAGCCACGCCGATAATTCCGAACACTCAACCACAGCCCATCGACATGACGATCCGCGCAATGCTTTGCTTCGCCCTTCTCGCCACCGGCATGGCGGCGTGGGCCCAGAACCAGCCTCAAGCCTTGCCGATCATTCGCCTGAATGCCGGCATCCATAACATCCAGGCCCAGTTGGCGCAGACGCCGCAGCAGCGCGAGATCGGATTGATGTTCCGGGAAACGATGCCGGGCAACGAAGGCATGCTGTTCGCGTTCGATGAACCCGCGACGCAATGCTTCTGGATGAAGAACACCTTGCTGCCACTGTCGGCCGCCTTCGTGGCCGATGACGGCAGCATCGTCAACATCGCCGACATGAAGCCGCAGACGCTGGACTCCCATTGCTCAACACAACCGGTGCGTTATGTGCTGGAAATGAACCAGGGCTGGTTTGCCAAGCGCGGGCTGAAGGCCGGCGCAAAGCTGTCAGGCAAACCGTTCATGGCCTCGAAGCCGTAAGCCCTGAACCACAAGCCACAGGTAAACCACAGGCGTTCACGCCATCAAAAAAGCCGGTCTGATGACCGGCTTTTTGTTGAACTGAGCAGCGGCCCTGAAGCCGCTTGATTGAGGTCGCGCAGCAGCCTTGCCGCCGCGCTCCATTCAGGCGAAGTTCTTCGCCGCGAAATCCCAGTTGGCCAAGGAGGTCAGAAAGGTCTCGACCCACTTCGGACGCAGGTTGCGATAGTCGATGTAGTAGGCATGCTCCCACACGTCGATCGTCAGCAAGGCCTTGTCGGCGGTGGTCAGCGGCGTGCCAGCGGCACCGGTGTTGACGATGTCGACACTGCCGTCTGGCTTCTTGACGAGCCAAGTCCAGCCAGAGCCGAAATTGCCCACAGCGCTCTTCGTGAAGGCTTCTTTGAAGGCCGAGAAGCTACCGAACTTCGCGTTGATGGCATCGGCCAGCGCGCCGGTCGGCTCACCGCCACCTTGGGGTTTCAGGCTGCTCCAGAAGAAGGTGTGGTTCCAGATTTGAGCTGCATTGTTGTAGATGCCGCCAGATGACTTCTTGATGATGTCTTCCAGGCTCAAAGACTCGAACTCGGTGCCCTTTTGCAGGTTGTTGAGGTTAACCACATAGGCGTTGTGATGCTTGCCGTAGTGATACTCCAAGGTCTCTTTGCTCAGGTGCGGTGCAAGGGCATCCAGGGGATACGGCAGAGGCGGAAGGGTATGTTCCATGCGAGTCCTTTCAGTGTGTGAGGAAGAGTTTCACGCGATTGTAGGCAGCTTGCCGCAGGCCTGCCGCTAGCCCCTTCGCTGCCCCTACCGCCCGCTCGAAATTAGTTCGAAGCCGTTGTTTGCTGGACGTCGCTGATGATTGCCGTGGCCTCGCCATCGACCAGCACCGCATGCACTTGCTGGCCGGGCTGCAGGCTGCCGGCCGATGTCACGGCGCGCCCGGCCTCATCGGTCAACCAGGCATAACCACGTGCCAGCACGCGTTTGGGATCGGCGCTGGCCAGCCGCGCTTCCAGCGATTGCAAACGCTGGTGGCGCGCCGACAAGCTGACCTGCATCGCGCGCCGCAAGCGCGCCGAGGAATCGCGCTCGCGCTGGGCGCTGCGCTGCGTGAGTTGCGCCGCGTGGGCCGACAAGCGTTGCCGCAACAGCGCCAGGTGCTGGGCCTGGCGGCGCAAGCTCTCTGCGGGCCGCATCCAGCGCAGCGTGGCCTTGTCCAGGCGCTGTTCGGCGGTATCGAGTGCGCGATGAACGCGGCTGGCCAACAACGAGGCAAAGGCCGACAGCATCTCCATGCATTCCTGCTGCGTCAACGTGACCAGCTCGGCCGCGGCCGTCGGCGTCGGCGCGCGCAGATCGGCTGCGAAATCGGCCAAGGTCACATCGGTCTCGTGCCCGACGCCGCAGACCACCGGCATGGGGCTGTCAGCCATTGCACGCACGACACGCTCGTCATTGAAAGACCAGAGGTCTTCCAACGAGCCGCCGCCGCGGCAGACGATGAGCACGTCGACCTCGGCGCGTCGAGCGGCCAGGCTGAGCGCGGCGACCAGCGCAGCAGGTGCCTCTGCGCCTTGCACCAAGCTGGGATAAACAATGAGTTCGACATGCGGCGCACGCCGCGCCAACGCGCTCACGACATCGCGCAAAACCGCCGCACCGAGCGAGGTCACGACACCGATCTTCCGGGGATAAGCCGGCAAGGTGCGCTTGCGCTCGGCGTCGAACAAGCCTTCGGCTTCGAGCTTCGCCTTCAGTTTCAGGAACTGCTCAAACAACGCGCCAGCACCGGCACGCTGCATCGATTCGATGACGAACTGAAGTTCGCCGCGCGGCTCATAGAGGCCCAGCCGCCCACGCACTTCCACGAGTTGCCCGTCGGCCGGCATGAAGTCGAGCAAGCTGGCTGCACGGCGAAACATCGCGCAGCGGATCGTGACCGCGGCGCCGTCGGCATCTTTCAAGTTGAGATAGCAATGGCCGCTCGATGCGCGTGAGAAGCCGGAGATCTCGCCGCGCAGCGTGCACGAAGAAAAACGCGCCGCCAGGGTATCGGACACCGCATGCAGCAAGGCGGCGACACCCCACACCATACGCTGCGCGCGGGGGTGCAAGGGCTCAACCATGGGCAAAGCCAGCATTGGCGCGGGTCGAGAACTCCACAAGCCCGCCAATCAAGGCTCTGCGCCTGTATTCATCTGTCACGGCGCCTTCACAATCACGCAAGTACTTGATTTTCAAAGTATTTTTTCTGCCTAAACTTTGTGCAAACTGAGAAATCATCAGAATTAATGCGGGATGTACGCTTCCACACAGAGGTTGCCCACAAAGTTATCCACAGTTCCAGTGGACGGGGGAGAAGGGTTCGGAGGAGATGGCGCTCGCTGCCTGTCAATGGCCCTGGCGCTCACGACATCCAACGAGGCCTTTTCGCGCAAGACAGGCTTGGGGCCATAATCGCGTCCCTAAAGCGGCTCAGCCGCCCGCACTCCATACGCAAAAGAGGACCGGATTGTTTTCGATCATACAAGCCGCTGGCTGGCCGATTTGGCCCTTGCTCCTGTGCTCCATCGTCGCGCTGACCATCGTCATCGAACGTTTGTCGAGCTTGCGCACCGCTCGTGTCGCGCCCCCCAAACTGCTCGATGAGGTCGTCTCGGTGACGCGGGCGCATCTGCCTGCGGCCGACGTCGTCAACAAGCTGGCCGACAACTCCATCCTCGGTGGCGTGCTGGCCAGCGGGCTGCGCACCGTGATTGCCGACCCGCGCCTGAGCGAGCAGCTGCTGCGCAGTTCGTTCGAGTCGGCCGGCCGGGCCGCGATCCACAAGATGGAGCGTTACCTCAACACCCTCGGCACCGTGGCTTCGGCCGCCCCGCTGCTCGGCCTGCTGGGCACGGTGATCGGCATGATCGAGATCTTCGGCTCGCAAGCGCCGACCGGTGGCAGCAATCCTGCGCTGCTCGCCCATGGCATCTCGGTCGCGCTGTACAACACCGCGTTCGGCCTGATCGTGGCCATCCCGTCGCTGATGTTCTACCGCTACTTCCGCGGTCAGGTCGACGCGTACACGCTCGAGATGGAACAGGCTGCGGAGCGCATGGTGCCGCA
>CAHJWV010000556.1 GCA_903643055.1 Burkholderiales bacterium
CTCGGCCTGCCAGACCGCCGCCACCGGTGTCTCGGCTGTAGCTCGCGGTGTTGATGCCACCGCTGCCACCGGCGGCATTGGAGGTGATCAGTGCACGCGATGGGGTACCGGGCTCCAAGCCCGCGCCAACACCCACGCCGACACCTGTTCCGACGCCAGGGCCCTGCCTGATGTCCTGCTTCAACTGGACTGCCAATGGCGCACCGCGCAGTTCGGCCAGCGCATCTTTTGCTTCCAGCAAGCCGATGCTGGCCACCTTGCGACGGGCCGCGTCTATTTCGCCCGCCGGCTTGTTGGGTTGCGGGTTGCGCGCCTCCGGGACCGGCGCTCCTTTGACGGCTTCGACTTTCGGTGGGGGTTGAGTGGCGCGCGCAGGCTCAGGCTTGACTGCGGGCGCCTGGGGCTGAGCGGGTTGGATGGCCTCCAGCTTGGGAGGTGGTGATGGCGGGGCCGGGGGGACCGGCAGTGGAGCTTCCCGTTCCAACACGAGCTTGGCCAATCGAGGCGATACCTCTTGCGGCTGTGTGCGATCGACCTGGGGCGCGGGCATGAACAACATCAGCAGGCTTAAGAGCAGCGCCGCAATCAGCACGCGGCGCGTGATGCGGTTGAAGAGTGCATCGTCCTCGGCCGATGTGGCCCATGGCAGCACCGGGCTGCGAAACGACACCATGGCGGCGGCGTTCATGAGGCGTTCCTCTGGCGAACGACGAACGACACGTCGGAGAAGTTGGCCCGTGCGGCCGTGTACATCACCTTGCGCAGCAGCTGATAAGGGATCTCTTTGTCGCCCATGATCGTGACGGCCTTGCTCTTGGCTTCGTTCTCCGCGCGGATCAGTTGCTTGCTGGATTCGATATCAAGCTCGGCTTTCAGCGGTTCGATCAAATCACCGGGTGTGGCCATCACATCGGCAACCGATGCGATGCGGCGCCCACCGACCAGGATTTCAGTCGCGCTGATCACGAGCACCACGGTTTCCTTCGGCGCTTTCTCTGCTTCCGACATCGGCAACTGCACCGCCTTTGGACTGGGCAGCAGCTCGACGCCCGTGGCGTTCGACAGCAGGAAGAAGATCAGGATCGTGAACACATCGATCAGCGACACGAGGTTCATGTCGACCATCGTCTGATTGCGGTTCTTTCGCGCCGCACGTTTTTGCAAAGGCGACAGCTTCATGGCGCCCTCGTCGCTTTGCGAAGCGGCGCATCGCCGATCGAGATGCCCGGGAACAGCTCGGTGTGAAACACCTTCCCACCTTGCGACGACGTGCTTTCGCGCACCGCGTCCATCACCTGCACCAAGGTGTCGTAAGAGGTATTGGCCTCGGCCATCACCGTCGCATCGGCCTTGGTGGGGAAGCGCGCCTTGACCTGATGCATCACGGCCGACAGCGCCTGTACGTCCGGGCCGGTGGTGATGTTGGGAATGCGCTGGATCAGCCCGCCAATGCGGTCACCGACCTCAAGCGCATCGCCGCGAATGACGACTTCCAACTGCAGGTCATCGACCTTCAATTGCGCAACGCCAGACGACTGAGCCGGCAGCGACAGAT
Organism: Burkholderiales bacterium; assembly: GCA_903643055.1. The sequence continues at coordinate 1,556 of CAHJWV010000556.1, forward strand.
CGATGACCGCGAGGCGTGAAAACACCGCCGTCGACAACAGGAATGGGACCAGCACGACGATCAGGTTGATGAACGCAGTGATCTCCAGATGCGCAGGATCTTTGCGCAGGCGACGAACACGCATGGCTCAACCCTCCGACCGGTGATTCGCTGTCAAGGTGCGGCCCGCTGCGATTGGCTGCAGCAGGAGAAATGAGGCGCCGCACATCACCGTGCTCCAGGTTGCTGCTCAGCCTTCAGGCGTTGAACCAGATTCAGGAAGCTGATCTTCGCGGCCTCCAACCCGTCGACGATCTCGCTGGTCTTGGCTTGCAGAAAGGCATGCACCAGCAGGAAAGGAATCGCCACCATCAGCGCGAAGGCGGTGTTGTTCATCGCAATGGAAATGCTGGCCGACAGCAATTCGGCCTTCTCCGCCGGGTTGACTTGCGCCACCGCCGTGAAGCCCTTGATCAGGCCGATGATGGTGCCCAGCAAGCCGACCAGTGTGATCACGTTGGCGAAGGTGGCGATGTAATGGGTGCGCTTTTCCAGGCGCGGCACGATCTCCATCATTCCTTCTTCCATTGCTGCATCGAAGTCTTCGCGCCGGCCGGGGCTTTGCATGCGCGTGAGGCCGTAGTTGACGATCTTGCCGATCGCCGCGTCTGATTTCGCGGTGATGTTCTGCACCTCTTTGAACCGGCCGCCTTGCAGCATCGGCTGCACCTGGGACCACAACTGGCGGTTTTCGCTGCGCGCACGGGTCAGGAAGATGAATCGTTCGATCGCGATGGCCAAGCCCATCGCCATGATCAGCAGGCTCGGGTAAATGAACAACCCGCAATCCTGGAAAAACTTCACCGCTGTTTGAAACGCATTCATCTCGATATCTCCAATGACGACTCTGTACGCAAAAAGGGCTGGGTCACTTGCCAGGCAGCGCCGCGGCGGTTGCCGGGGCAGCAACAGGCGATGCGGTTTTCGCCTGGATCTGGCTGCTGTAATTCACTTGTCGGCGAAACACGTCGCGGTCGATCGGCGCAAGGGTTTCATCGAGCACGCTGCCCACCGGGCGGCCTGACATTTCGCCGGGAATGGGCTTCTTCCACGGCACGATGTAGAGCACCTTGGGCAACTCACGGTTGCCGATGATCTGCGTGCGATCGATGTCAGCACGGTCTTGCGCAAGCGCCGGCGCGTTGGCGAGCAGCAGGGCCAAGGACATGGACATCAGCCGCAACGCAGAACGGAGATCGGGGCGAGGCATCATTCCTTCTCCTTGCGTAGGGTGGCAGCCGGACGCGGCTTGCGGTTCTTCAGGTCAGCGATCCATTTCGTGACCGTCGCATCGCCGGTGGGTGTCAGCGCGAGATAGCGCTCATAAAGTTCAAGTGCGCGTTGGCCGTCGCCCAGATACAGGTCGTGCAGGATGCCGAGATTCAAGCAAGGCGCCGCGTAGTTGGCATCAAGGGAGATGGCTTTTTCGTACGCGGCGCGGGCTTTCGCGAAGTCACCTTTCTGGCGATAAGCAATGCCCAGTTGGTTGGCATAGAGGGGTTGTTGTGGGCTGGCTTGCACGGCCCGTTCGAGTTCGGTCGCTGCTTCAGCCCACTTGCCCGCGCGGCCGTAAATAACGCCAAGGTTGGCGTGTGGGCCGCCGAGATCGGGGTTGGATTGGGTCAGCGCGATGAAGCCACGCTGGGCTTCGTCATTGCGACCCGCGCGCATGGCACGCAGGGCTTCATCGAAGCTGCGTTGAACGGACGCACTGATGGGAGGCGCCGCGTCGTTGCGCGAGGGGGCGGGTGCCGATGCACCAGGCGCTGCCAAACGCGGAGTCGTTCCGTTGCTGCCAGTGCCGGTGCCGTTGTTTGAGGCAGAGGCAAACGGCAATGGAATCGACGAGCACCCGGCGACCGCAGCGCCGATGAGAATCACCGCCCATGCTGCATCAGCGGATCGCATCGATCACCCCTTCGCTGCGTTCGGATTTTCCGTAACGTGCCGGCCTTAACTCGCGCAAGGCGGTGAAGCTGCGCTGGACCCAGCTGTCGTAGATGCCGGCTGATGCGCGGCGTGCGTTTACCTCATGCAATTCGATGGCCTTTTCCTCGAAGGGGTAGGCCTGCTCTTCGAGCATCACGTTGTATTGCTCGATCTCGGTCTTCGACAGCTTCTTCGGTCGCTCCGAGGCCAGCATGGCTTTGCCGAAGTCTTGATAAAGCGATGCGGTCTGGTAGGTCGCGGCGGTGGTGACATCGGCCACGCCATAGTCGGCCGCCACGGCATAGGCCTTCAGGGCCTCTTCCATCCGCGCCTTCTTGAGCTTGAGTTGTTTGGCCAGCGGCTCGGTCAGTGTGACCTTTCGGTAAGCCAAAGCGGCTGGTTCGGCCAAGGCCAGCGCGGCGGTGGCACCGAGATAACGCGTACGGGCGGTGCGCGCTGAACCACCGGACTGATCGGCTTGGTAAACCTCTTTCATCAAGGTCAGTTCGCGGGCCGCGTTGCCGTCTTCCTTGGCGATGCGAGCCAGCCGATAGCGCGCTTCGATCGATGGTTCCAGTGGCTGCGGATATTGCTTCGCATACAAGGCATAGACACGTGCGGCGGCGGCGCGTGAGCCACTTTTCTGCGCCGCCTTGTCGTAAAGCTCGGCGGCTTGCCACAAGCTGTCTCGCGCAAGCTTCGGGTCTTTCTGTGTCATGGCCGTGCGTTCCAATTCGCCAGCGGCCTGGGCCCAATTCCCCTTCTCGAGGTAAGTCACAGCGAGTTTGCGGCTGACTTCTTCCTGCAGCGGATGCTGCGGAAAGCGCTGACGGAAGTCTTCGAGCGTGCGTGAAGCGCCATCCCAGTCTTTCAGCGCGATCAGCGCGGCGGCTGCATCGTATTGCGCGGTCGCATGAACACCGGATTGCGGCGCCACGGTACCCACGCGCGAGAAGAAACCGACCGCATCACGCAGCCGCCCTGCGTCGCGCGCCTGTTCGCCTTGTTTGTAAATCGACGCTGCCTGCCGTTCGATGAGCGCCGCGCGCGATGGGTCTTTTTCTGGCGTCAGCGCCAGCACTTCGCCATATGCCTGCTGCGAGCGATCAAATGCAGCTTGGTCGAAAGCCGTGTGCGCAATCACCGTCCAGGCGACACGCCGTTGCGCGGGTGCCGCCGGCGGGTTCAGCGCCAACACCTGCTGAGCTACGGCTTCTGCGCGCTCGGTGTCACGCAAGGCGAAGAGTTTCTCTGCTGCATCGGTCAACACCGGCCCGGTCCGTGGATCGGTCGGGAATGCCTTCGCGAAGCGAAGCGCACTGTCGACCCGCGCACGCTGCAAGCCCGACAATTCGGCGGGTGCAGCGCGCTTTTCAAGGTTGGCATAACTCAGCAGTGCTGCGTAGCCTGCCTCCGCGCTTTTGGCATGCGCGGGGTATTGGTAAGCCGTCTTTTCGTATTCGCTGCCTGCATCCTGGAACCGGCCGTCTTCGGACAGCAACTCGGCCAGCAGGAAGTTGTTTTGCGAGGCCTGTGGGTCGGCGGGGAAAGATTCCAGATAACTGCGGTACCAGCGAACGGCTTCCTGGTAATCGGCCGTGGCTTTGCTCTTCTGCGCCGCAGCGTGATAGTGCCGAGCAAGTTCGGCCACATGGGTTTTGACCAAGGGCTGGGCCCGCTCCCAGCCTTGCGGGTTGGCACGGCGGAATTCACTGTGAATGCCATAGCGCGCCACATATTCCTTCTTCGCATCGAGGGCCAATGAAGCAAACCCCGCTTGCTCGTAGATGTCGATCACGCGTGTTTGCAGCAGGGGCGCCTGGGCATGCAGAGGAAAGCGGCGCGCAAAGGTGCCGAAGGTGTCAGCGGCATCCTTAGTGCGCTCCTGGCGAATGTAGAGCTCACCCAGTTGCTGATACACGCGGAACTCATAGGCACGCCGAACATCGGAGTCGATGTAGTTCGGAATCGACTCGGCGCCCTGAAGGTTCTGCAAGCACAGGCTGGTCACGCGGAAGGTGTCTTCGACCAGCTCGCGGTCGGCGCGCGACAGGCCGGGCAGGGTGTCGAGATCGCCATCGCCTTCGGACGTCAGACGCGCGAGCTTCAGATCGAGCACGCCGAAGAACGGGTGCAGCGCATCTTCCAGTCGGCCCAGCTTGAACAACGACCAGCCTTGCATGTAGAGCGAACGTTCGAGGTAGGCGTTGTTCTTGCCACCCGTCAACACCGTCGCGAAAGCCTGTTCCGACCGGGCGTAGTTGCGGGTCGCAAACAGCATCTCGCCACGCCTGAAGTTGGCTTCATCCCGATAGGCCGTTTGCGGAAACTGTGTGACCAGCGCATCGAGCGTCTTCAATGCAGCTTCCAGTTCGCCGCCTTGCTCGTAGGCGCGAGCGAGTTGATAGAGCACGCGGTCGTTGCCCGCATCTTGGGGATAAGTCCTTAGATAGTCCTGATAACGGGCGATGGCGCCGCGATAGTCATTGCCCGGTGTGGCGGCGCCATCACTGCCTGCGACACGCTTGTCGGCACTGTCCATTTCGAGATCGCCCAGACGGCGCATCGCCTCTGGGCGCTGTTGTGCTTTGGGGGCCGTTTCAAGGAAACGACGGTAGGCTGCAATCGCTTGGTCTCCATTGCCGGCCACACCTGAATCTTGTGACACAGTTACTTCGCGCCCGGAAAGTGTTTTCAGCGTTGGCTCTTCGGGCAAGGTGCGATCGCGTACGGTTGAGCAAGCCACGAGCCCGCTCAATAGGATGAGCGGCAAGAGCCACGTCGCCAGGCTAAGGCTTGCGCGCATGGTCTGGCTCTTTCTGCAAGCTCGCGCGGTCGTACAACTGCGCGACCGCAAAGCGCGCCTGGATCGTGTATTCGGTAAGCCGCTCTTTCTGGCGATCGAGTTCGGCCACAGCAATTTCTTGCAGGGCCTTGCGTTGTTCATCGCTCAGCGCTGCAACGCGTGGCATCAGCACTTGCAGCCTTGGGCCGAGCGCGCTGATGCGGGCACCGAAATCATCGAAGCGGATAGGTTCGTCGCGCTGCGCCTGTGCCAACGCCATGTCACGCTGGCGCGCTTCGGCGAGCGTCGCTTGGCTGGCTTGCATCGCCTGTTGCGTGATCCACAGGCGAGCGGGGAACTCTTGACCGAGTTGCCATGTCAGTGCGCCCGCCACCAGCCGATACCGCTTGCGCGCAGCTTCAATCTCAGGGCTTGGCTCGGCAGCCTCCAATGCGTCACGCACCCGCTGCAAGCGCTCCAGCAATTCGCGCTGCCGCTCATCGGCGAAGGCCGATCCATCGGCTTCGGTTTCCACTTGCGCCAGTTCTGTGGCGAGGGCTGTTTCACGATCCTGCAGGGCATTCAGGCCGATGTCTCCAGCGCGCTTGCGGATTTCGGGCAGGCGTTCAGCGAAGGCTTGGCGGCGATTGGCCAGCATGTCGCCGAACACGACGAGGCTGTCTTGCCAGCGCTCCAGGTTCTTGCGCAGGAAGTGCAAGTCGCGATAGTTCTTGAACGCTTCCTGGAATTCATGCTGCGCCAACACTGGCGCCAGATGCCCCGCATGCGGCATCTCGGGAAGTTCGCGGATGTTCCAGAACCAGCCCATCTCTTCGCCGGGGTTGATTTCCATCAAGCCCTCTACCAGCTTGCCTGCGCGAATGGCCGTAATCGATTCGTCGAGCCATGTGCGTTCGCGTTCGAATGCGGCGATCGCTGCGTTGTAGCCATCGAGCGATGGCCCGTAGGCCTTCAGCTCGGCCAACGCGTAGGGCACGGCGATGCGCGCTTCGAGCGCGGCCGCATCGCTGGCATCTCGCTGCACGAGCTCGTTCCACGGCACGAGGGCTTGCGCTGGCTGCTTCAGCTCGGCCGCGGCCCAACCGAAACCGAGCAGGGCCTTGTTAGCATGCATGCCGGTCAGGCGCACGCGCTCCAGGTAGCTGCGCGCAGCTGCTGGTTCATTGTTTTGCAATGCGTTGAAGCCCAGTGCCACGTTGGCCTGATCGCGCAGGCTGCGATATTCGTCTGTGCTGGGGCCTGCTGGTGATTTGCTCGCACCAGCGCCTGCAATGAAGGCGACGGGTGGCGTTGGCGAGCGGCCAATCTGGTCGAGTATGGCCGTGCCGCGTGTCGTGTCGCCACTTCTGATCAGCGCGATACCCAGGTTGTAGCGGGTATAGATGCCGGCCTCGGTCTGCATGGTCATGCCATCCAGAAAGTTGGCGGCTTCGGCATAGTCGCCTCGTGCCATCAGCAGATGCGCAATCAGCAACCCGCGGTCCTCTTCCAGCTCGGGTGGCAGATGGCCATTGATGCGATCGGCGGCATCGGCAGCTTCTGTCATCAGGCTGCGTTGATAGCGGATCTTGGCGAGATAGAACCAGGCACGGTCGCGCACCGAGGGTGTGGTGCCTTGATCGATCAGGCGAGTAAAGATCTCACCGGCTTCGCGGTGCAAGCCATATGACAGCAGCAGGCCCCCTCGCAGCAGCTCGGCTTCATCGCCATGATGTGACACGCGATCGAAATGCTGCGACACCATCAGGCTGGTCACGGCCGAGAAGTAGTGGTCTTGATAGAAATGAAAAAGGGTGTCGCCGTAATGTGGGTCTTTCAGTGCGTGCTTGGCCGGCGTTGGATTGGCCGCAGATTCGGCAGCTGATGCTGGCCCGACCAGTGCCGCCGCAGCCACTGCTGAGATGAGCAGCCGAAGCATTGCGCGCAATGAGGTCCGAAGCAGCATGACGTTTGTCTACCAGACCTTGACATCGAACTCAGGCTGCAGCTTTCCTGTGGAATCCTTGATCTGCAGCTCGATGTATTTCGGGTCGGTACTTTTCTCGAACTTCACAGTGGCGCCACGCTTGTAATCCCGCTCGTGCGGGCCGCCGCCAGTGAAGAACGCGACCAGCGTGTGTTCGCCAGCGCGCAGGTTGCCGACATAAACGCGCTGTACACCGCCACGGTGCAAGGCAGTCACTTCACCTGGGGTATAGAGGTAGCTGGTGACGAGCTTGTCGTCGAGCTTGATCTGCACTGAGTCGAGCAAGAACAGTTTGCCGACATCCATCGAGACGAAAAGCGCCACTTGGGTATTGGCCGGGAACAGCAGTTCTTCCTCAAGCACCATCAGGTCGCGGTTGAGGCGAATGACATCGCTCTTGACCTCTTGAATGCGGCTGTCGAGGCTATCGGTTGGCGCGCTTGCAGCGGCGGCGGGTAAGGCAGGAGCGCTGGCTCCAGCTTCGGGTGCGGCGACCTGAGCATGCGCGGCATGGGAGGCCACTAGCGAAAGGCTGGCCGCGATCAGCAGCGCGAAGGACACTCTGGCAAGTCGATCAAACATTCCCGAGCCTTTTAAAAAGTTGCTGACACAAACAGCTGAATCACATTGGCGTCGAACTTATAAAGGTCGCCTGTTCGCAGATCAGTAAAGTCGCTGAACCGGAAGCGCATCAACTCATAGGACAGATTCAGCTTGACGTCGTATTTGCCGGGTTCGTTGGTCACGGCATACGAAAGCTTCGTGCCAAGCGAAACGCTCTTGAAGGTGCTCAGCTGGCGATTGCGCGAGATGTAGGCCGTTTCAACGGCCGCGTTGTTGCTGTAGAACAGTGCATGGGTTTGCGAATAGACACGTACATACGCATCGGCCAGCCAGGCATCGCGGATGTATCGGCTGTAGCCGATTTCTGCGGTGTGGGCGCGAATGTCCCAGGTATCCCAGAAATAGCGGTATTCGGCCCGCACGGCACTGCGCGGCCCATCGCCGCTCACGTCACCGACCGCACTCAGCTTGACCGAACGGCTGCTGCGCGTGCGGGGAGCGCGCTCCTGAATGAATGAGCCGAACACACGGGCAACTCGATACGGGCTGCCCAGGAAGCCGCCATCGGAGACAGCTTCGACGTTCGCGCTCATCAACCAGCGTGGTGTCAGGATTTGCGTGGCGCCCAAGCGATAGCGCCAGTGATCGGCGGTATCGGAGAACTCAGGCGAATTCTTCTTGCCGACCTTGTCGTTGCCGTGAGTGAATCCCAAGCTCAGTGTGGTCATGCCGCCGAACACATCCTGCGAAACATTCAAGCTGGTACTGGAGGCGACATAGTCGGGTTCGGTACTGCGTGTGCTGGACAGCGAGACCAGCACATCTTGATAGGCGTAATCCACGCCCACGCCATATTCATGGCGGCGTTCCTTGAATGGGCTGGCCGTGGTCACGACGTCAATCGACGCATTGCTGACCATGTCGACGTAATACGTCCCTGACAGCGAAAGTGTGTCGGCCACTCGCTTGCGAACCAGCAAGGCCGGCCCTGATGCCGTCAGGCCACCGCCTTTGTAGCTGTGGTACATCACATCGGTGCGGTCTTCCGGAAGATCGACAGCTTGAGCATTGCTGGCCGTCAGCAGACTGCCCAAGGCGCCGACCGCGTGGACGCACAAAGACGCGCGCTTGCCGCGGGCACCGCTGCGACGTAATGCTGCGATCGCCTTCCAGGCGCGGTGCATGTTGCGCCACAGCCCCGATGCTCTCAGCCATTGCTTAGTTGCAGCCACAGCCGCCTCCTTGCACGCCGGTGGCCCCGCGGGCGCTCTCTCGCACCTCGTAGACGTGCTCACGGTGCTTGTCGGCAAGCGCATCGCGCCCCGGCCTCATGATCGGGTCAGCCAGGCGCTCACGCTCGTAAGGCTTGACCCAAGGTTCGATGGAAGCGCACCCCGCTTGCAGCAGGGCCAGCCCGATCAATGCCAAGACAGTCGGGCGAACGAATGCGGTGAGGCTTGGAGCGCGCAGCATGTTCATTCCTTCAACAAGTCGCGGATCTGCTTGTCATAAGTGTCCTCGTAACCATCGAGGTAGCCTCGATGCAGGTAGCGCACCCGACCGTTGCGGTCAATGACGACGGTCGAGGGCATCGACGTGAGGTCATAGAGTTGGCTAACTTTCTTATCGGAATCCAGCAACACCGGGAACTTGATCCCTAGCTTGGTGGCGACGTCGATGGCCTTGCGAGGGTCGTCGTCGATGTTGACACCCAGCAGCACGAAACCCGAGCCGCGGTACTTGTCATAAAGGCGATTCAAGTGCGGCATTT
>CAHJWV010000557.1 GCA_903643055.1 Burkholderiales bacterium
CTTTCTGATCGATGCGCTGAAGCGGCACGGCGAGGTCGAGGTGGTGGTGATCAACTTCGGCCGCGACGCGCAGATGCCGGAGATGGTCGAGCATGACCTCGCCGGTACGCGCGTGCTGGAGCTGTACCTGCCGATCCAGGGCCTGGCGATGCGCCCGCGCTTCGACATCCCGTCGAGCGTCGTCACGCAGGCCGTATCGCGCTACGTCGACATGGACCGCTATGACCTGATTCTCAGCCGCTATGTCCGGCCGTCGATGAAGGTGAGCTTGCCAGAGCACGTGCCGTTGATCGTCGACTACGACGACGCGATCTACGAGCCGCCCTGGAAGGCGCTGACCACGCTGAAGTCATGGGTGGGCGTGTTCTTGCGCCTGTTCAATGACCGGGTGATCGTGCGCGGCGCGTTGAAGCTGCATCGCCATCGCCGCGCGCATTACTTCTTCTGCCGCGAAGTGGAGCGCCGTGAGTTCCCCGGCTTGAAGAGTTCGGTGCTGCCGAACCTGCCGGCGGCACCGAAGCGCGAAGGCCCGCCGTCGTTCGATCTGCCGGCCCGGCCGGCGCTGATGTTCATCGGCCTGCTCGACTACATGCCCAACCACGACGCCGTCGACTGGTTCCTCGATGCGATCTGGCCGCAGGTGCGCAAATCGGTGCCGCAGGCGCGCTTTCTGATCGTCGGCAACGGCGCCGATGCGCTGCTCAAGCGCTGGGCGCAGCACGAGGGCGTGGAAGCGCTCGGCTTCGTCGACTCGCTCGCCGACACCTACGCGCAAGTCCATGCCAGCGTGGTGCCGATGCGCTCTGGCGCCGGAACCAACATCAAGGCGCTGGAGGCTTATCTCTACGGCCGTGCAGTGATCGGCACACCGCTGGTCCGCGAAGGCCACGGCGATCTGTTCCGCGATGGGCAAGACATGCTCACCGCCCGCGACGCCGATTCGTTGGCGAAGCACTGCATCGATCTGCTCACCCACCCCGACCGTGCGAGCCAGATCGCCCGCAACGGTTATCAACGCATCACCTCGACACTGACGCTGGCGCGTTTCCAGCAGGTCGTTGACGACGCCGTGCACAGTGCCTGGGCAGGCACTGGACCTGCGTTGCGCGTTCAAATCCCCCAAAGCGCCGAGTGAAACCGGCACGGAGCCCCATCATGTCCCCATTCAAAATCCTGTGGATCATCAGCCTGGCTTTCGCCGCGCTGACCAACGCCCATGGCGCCAATGCCAGCAGCGACAGCGTCGCCTCATCGACCAGCGCCGTCGCACCGGCGACGGCGGCCTCCGGACCCATGCCCTTCCCGACCGACCCGAAGGCCTGGCCGGGCAAAGGCGCGATCCGCGTCTTCGGCTGGATGACCGACAACCGCAAGGCGTTCTGGCTGGAGCGAGAGCGCAAACAGGGCAGCATCGTCTTTGCCGGTGACTCGCTGGTCGGCGGCTGGAGCCAAATGTCCAAAGACCTGCCCGGCCTGAAGCTCGCGAACCGCGGCATCGGCGGCGAGGTCAGCCGCGGCCTGCTGTTCCGATTCCAGGAAGACATCCTCGATCTGCACCCGAAGGCCATCGTGCTGCTGACCGGCGCCAATGACTTGAGCGCGCTGCAAGACCCGCAGCAAAGCCGCAGCAACATCGCCGAGATGCTCGACATGGCCGAGCGTGTCATGCCCGGCGTGCCGATCGTGCTGTGCACGATGCCGCCGCGCGACCATGCGCAAGCGCCGGTCGCGCCGGCCAAGCTGGCTGAATTGAACAAGCTGATCGCCGGGCTGGTGGCGGGCCGCAAGAACGTCGTGCTGCTCGATCTGTTCCTGCTGTTTGCCGATGCCGATGGGCGGCCCACGCCCGAATATTTCGCCAAAGACAAATTGCACCCGTCAGGCGTCGGCTACCACCGCTTTGGCGAAGCGCTGCTGCCGCTGTTCAAGCAGCTGAACGTCAACTGAAGTTCGGGCCATGGCATTCACCTCGCTGACCTTCATCGCCTTCATCGCGGCCGTCGTGCTGTTGACCAGCCTGCTGCCCACGCCGGGCGGGCGCAGCACCGTGCTGCTCGGTGCGAATGTCGTCTTCATCGTCAGCTACATCAACAGCGCGATCCAAATCGCGCCGCTGTGCGCCTTCCTTGTGCTGTGCTACCTGATCATCGAAGGCGTGCGGCGCAGCCGCTCATCGGCCAGCCTGTGGATCGGGCTGGCGGTCGTCATCACGAGCTTCGTGCTGCTGAAAAAATTCAGCTTCCTGAGCCCGGCGCTGATGCTGCCCTTCCCTTACCTGATCGTCGGCCTGTCGTACGTGCTGTTCAGGGTGGTGCATCTGATGATTGACGCCCGGGAAGGCGAGCTGCAGCGGCCGATCTCGCCGCTGCACTTCTTCAACTACACCTGCAACTTCCTGTCGTTCACCGCCGGCCCGATCCAGCGTTATCAAGACTATGCCGACAACAGCCGCGAGCGGCTCACGCTCGATGAAGGCCTCGTATTCCGCGCCTTTGCGCGAATCATCAAGGGCTTCCTGAAGGTCGCGATGGTGTCGGCCATCTTCAATTACCTGTTCGACAACATGTCGGCCCGTGTGCTGGACGCCAGCACCGTGTCCACGCTGCCGCTGCTGTGCGCGATCTACGTGGCGGCCGCCGTGTTCTACACGATCTACCTCTACGCCAACTTCGCCGGCTACATGGACATCGTGATCGGCGTGGGCTGGCTGATCGGACAGCAGCTGCCGGAAAATTTCAACCAGCCTTTCCTCGCCCGCAGCTTCCTCGACTTCTGGGCCCGCTGGCACATGACGCTGTCCGACTGGTTCAAGACCTACCTTTTCAACCCGCTGCTCAAGGTGCTGGCCACCCGCTTCACCTCGCCGAAGGCCGGGCCTTACCTCGGCGTGGTCGCCTTCTTCGTGACCTTTCTGGTGATGGGCGTGTGGCACGGCACGACCTCGGTCTTCGTCGTCTACGGTTTGCTGATGGGCGCAGGCGCCAGCATCAACAAGCTGTGGCAGGTGATGATGACCAAGCGCCTGGGCAAGAAAGCCTACAAGGCCTTCTGCGAAAAAACGGCTTACATCTACCTGTCGCGCGGCTTGACGCTGGCTTACTTCGCACTGGCGCTGAGCTGCCTGTGGCTGGACATGCAGCAATTCGCGACGCTGGCCGGCCAGCTCGGCGTGGCAGGCATTCTTGCTGCTTACCTCGGTTTGTCGATCGCCGCCGGCGCGGCGTTCTTTATCTGGGACACGCTCACCGCACAACTCGCCTCGGTAAGTCCTGTTGTTAGCAAGGTATCTAACGGTGTAATTGTTCGCAATCTGGTGATTGCTTTTCAGATACTGCTGATCGTTACGGTGGCCTCGTTCTTTCACAAGGCGCCGGAGTTTGTTTATCGGGCCTTTTGACGCATGAAGCTCATCCTCCGACAGATTGCGCAACTGCTCGCCGCGATGGTGGCGCTGTATGCGCTCGTTTTGGCCGTTACGTTGCTGCTGGTACCTCGCTCCGAGCTGGGCCAGCGGCTGGACGCCGCCCGCGCGGGCTCATCTCTGTTCCTCACCGAGCCGAAATACGTGTTCCTGGCGCGCAGCCAGCTGAACACCCCGGCCGACAAGGTGCTGCTGATCGGCGCATCGAACATGCTGGCGGGTTTCAAACAGCCGCAAGTGCAATCGCTGCTACCCGGCCTGGAAGTCCACAACCTGTCGGTCGGCGGCTCCAACATCACGCAGGTCAGCCAGATCGTCGACCTGGTGCGCGAAGTGCAAACACCCGAAGCCCGCAGCCACGACACCTACGTGATCGGCCTGTGGTACGGCTTGTTCGCCGACGACAAGGCCCGCTGGTACACGCCCGACCGCCATGCCGGCGACACCGACATCGACATCGAACGCTACCGCTACGGCTTCTACCGCCGCACCGACGCCGGCCCGGTGCCGCTGCTGCCGCCCCAGTACCTCGATGCCGGTGTGCTGCTGATCCATCCTTACCTCGTGCTCGACCGCACGGCGCGCGACCTGACCGGCTCTCTGCGGCGCTTCATGTCGACGAAGCCGCCGGCGCGGATCAGCGATGAGCAGCGCAACGCGGTGGTGCTGAGCGACGCCGAGAAGCAGAAGTACCTCGCCTTCTGGCGCGAGTACATGGGCTCGGCGCAGACGCTGGGCGATACGCCGTTCAAGATACTGGAGCGCGCCGTCAACAACATCCTGAGCGATGGCGGGCGCGTGGTGCTGGTCGACATGCCGATCCCGGCGTGGCATGCGCAAGGCTCGGTGCTGTCGGCCGACTACCAGCAGCGTGCCGGCACGCTGATGCAAAGCCTTCAATCGCGCCCCGGCGTTACCGTCGTCAAGATGAACGATGCGGCCAGCGACGCCGACTTCAGCGACGAAGTCCATCCGAAGCCACGCGTGACGCCGGCCTGGGCGCAGCGCCTGGCCGGCGCCATCACGGCCAGCGCCGATGCGAACGCCACCGCAGGCTCATCCCTTAGCTCGAACCTCATTCCAACGCAAGCCATCAGCGCGCGCTGAATCGCCGGGCCCGGCCGTATCGCGGCGGCCCGCACAACAATTCCAACCCTTCACACCAGGAACCGCCATGAGCACCGATGCCATTTACGCCAAGCTGACCGAGATCTTCCATGACGTGTTCGATGACGACAGCATCCAGGTCACTCCTGAGCTGACCGCCGACGACGTCGATGAGTGGGACAGCCTGACCCACATCCGACTCGTGCTCGGCGTCGAAAAGAAGTTCGGCCTGAAGTTCTCCGCCGCCGAAGTCGGCCGCCTGAAGAACGTGGGTGAGTTCGTGTCA
>CAHJWV010000558.1 GCA_903643055.1 Burkholderiales bacterium
GCCCGTAGCCGCCGATCTTGGCTGGAGCCGTGCTGCCCGTCGCCCGGACCCGTTGCATCAGCTTGATCGCCGACGACGGGCTCACATCGAACCGCGCTGCCGCCTGCCGGATCGAACTCCCCTCCGAAACAGCCCGAACAATCCGTGCTCAAAGGTCCAGCGACAAAGGAAGTGCCATGGTCGAGCCTCATGCTCGTAACGATGGCACCCTGAATCAAATCACTCAATTCGGCGCAACCCCAAATTGCTCTAGCCACTTTGCGCTACCTGCTTCAACGTCGGTGATGTGCCACATAGCAGACCCGCGACCCGACATGCCTATGCTCATGATGTTGGCTCGACGGTTATCTGTTCGGTATTCGTAGATCATGGCTTCTCCGCCCGATGCTGACGTACTCTGCATGAGAAACGGACCTTCGTTGTCTCGACGATGAGCAAGCTCGTGCTTTTCTGCGGCGAACCGGGCTAGGTGTTTGATCCCGCGGTGTGATGGTACGTTTGATCATCATGCTGCGAGGGATGCGCTATGGGTCAGGTTCTTCACGGAAGCGCCACCACGACAGAGGCGGTCCGTCGCGCGATACAGCTACGTTAAGAGAGCGTGAGGGCGCTGGCGACGCGTTATGGCGTGAGCCCGACGACGGTCCAGAAGTGGCGCAAGCGGTCGACTACGACCGATGCCCAGATGGGGCCGAAAGAACGCCGCTCGACCGTGCTAACGTCCGAGGAGGAGGCGATGATCGTCGCCTTCCGAAGGCATACGCTCCTGTCGCTCGATGACTGCTTGTACGGCCTTCAGCCGACAATCCCGCACCTCACCCGATCGTCACTGCACCGCTGCCTCGAACGTCACGGCATTCGGCGCGGAAGTGCGGGCCGATCGCGACCCTCGGGACCGCTATCGATACAATCCTCCGGCGACTCAGGACTGTCGCTCTGCCTTCTCCCTCGCCACCATGTCGGCGACGATCTTGTCGAGCAACGACTGGGGCAAATCAACGCCGGAGAGCCGCCAAGTGGCCCCGGCAAGACGCATATGCACACCGTAGCTCCCGCTGTTCGAACCTTCTTCGGTTGCGTGGAACACGAAACTGGTGGGCCCGTCGAAGTAGGAATCGAAGAAGACCGAAAGTGATTTGCGCCCGAACAGATCCGGCATCTTCGGCAAGGGCTGGTCGAAGCTGATCGTCCGACCTTCGATGCTGATGGGCCTTAGGCGCCCTTCTCCCAAGATGCTCGTGAGGCTGTCAGGCGAGAGCAAATTAGCCAGATAGGGGTCCGCCATTGAGGCGCCGGCCGCGATCACCAGACCGCGCTGCCAATCCCCCATAGCCTGCCCACGTCCGCTTTGGCGTAGGTATGCGCGTGCGACCTGCCGGGCGAGAGAGCCGCGCACTGCTTTGAAGTCAACGCGGGCAGCGACGGTATCCACGTCCTGCCGAGCTGCGGCGCTCGCAAGCGCGTATGCGCCGAAGTAAGGCCATATCCACCATGCCGCACACCCAAGGGCAGCGGCCAAAAATACCCATCGCTTGCGTACCATCATGGTGGCCCGTTCGTGCCTCAACGCTTTACGCGCCTTCAACTCGATTGAGGCAGGGTCGAGTTCCCTGTTTGGCGAGTTTTCATGCCGCGTCCGCGTACCGCGTCCCCCATCGGCTTCGTGCCGTTCACGATGGCTACCGCACGCAGCTGGTGATCGCCGGTCGCGACATCCGCGCCTACACCCGCAACGGCTTCGACTGGACCGATCGCTATGCCCCGGTCGTGGCGTCGGCGCGCACTCTTAATTGCAAGTCCGCCATCCCTCGACGGTGAGATGTGCGTCCAGAACGCCAGTGGGGTAACGGAGCTTGGGGCGCTCAAGAAGGCGATGCGCGCCGAGCCTGGGCGCCTGGTTCTGTTCGCCTTCGATCTGCTTTGCCTCGGCGGCCGCGACCTTCGGGGCGACCCGTTGCTCGATCGCCGCCGGCGGCTGCATGATCTGATTGGTGTGGAGACGAGCGGCCGCGTCCATTTCAGCAACCATCACGTTGGCGACGGACCCGCCTTCTTTCGGGCCGACGAGCTGCACGGACTCGAAGGCATTGTGTCGAAGCGTGCCGACGGCCGCTACCTGGCGGGACGAACCAAGGTGTGGCTGAAGGTCAAGAGCTTCACAGTCGGCGATTTTCAGGTCGTCGGCGTCGAGCGCTCGTCCACCGGCATCCCGGTGGCGCTGCTGGCCACCACGGGCACCGACCCGACTTATGTGGGCGACGCCATGCTGTCGCTGAAAGCCAAGGAGCGTGATGCATTCTGGAGCGACGTCGATCGCCTTGGAACGCCGAAAGCGCGACTGGGAGGCCTAGAGAAGCGCAGGCATCCTGGGTCAAAGAAGGGCTTGTGACCCGGGTGAAGCATCTTCGCGGAGAAGAGAAGCTGCGCCACGCGACCGTTTAATCGATCGGGCCGCGCGTCGAGGAGTGAACCGGACAGCGCCTCGCGCGACACCGTCCGGCCGGCTTCACGCGGCGAGCCGGCGCGAAGCCAGCGCCAACGTAGGCTGGTTCTGATCTGCTGGCTCTGCGGCACCGTCAGCGGACCAGCTGACGCGGAGCATCTTGCGTGTTCCTCTTTCGTTCTCACAATGGCCGGATGCGTCGGCCGACAAAGCTCTCCGATTTCCCATGGGTGGTGCGCGTCGAATGCGTACTCTGCCCCCGCAAAGGCACCTATCGGCTGGCGCGTTTGGCCGCCCGGTACGGGCCCGAGCAGTCGCTCGACGGCTTGCTCGCCGACATGGCGCACGACTGCCCATGGTGGCGGTCGAACCCCCGGAAATACGAGGTTCGATGCGGTGCGCGATTCGTCGATCTGGAGCGAAACCTGCCGCCGGTCGACGATCCCGACGCACCTGCCTTTCGCCGTCGCCAGCCCGGCCGGGAGGATATCCCGAAGCCGCGACGCGCGGGGCCGTGACCGGCGGGTCCGGTATGGTGCCCATGCTGTCGAGATGGGCGCTGCCGGTGCTCACAATCATCTGCGACCAATGCAGCCTGCGCGAACAGTGGGTCAAGGCCGAGCTGCTGGCGCTCCACGGCGACACGCGCTTGACGGACCTTCGTGTGACACTGACCGCCAACTGCCCATGGCGCGGAGCGGCATCTTTCTACGAGCAGTGGGGGGGCGCTGTTCGAGATGCCGGGTTGATGGGCTGACGCCCAGCGACCGGACGCGCAGCGAAGGGAGCATCTTTGCAGCACGCAGCCCTGCAAAATAAAGAGGCTCGCCAAGCTTCCCAAGCTG
>CAHJWV010000559.1 GCA_903643055.1 Burkholderiales bacterium
GCTGCGCCTGCCTCGGCAGGCCGAATGGCCAGCGAGTTCGCTGTGACTGTGGGGCGCAAGGCTCCCTCCCTGTTGTTTTACTTATGGCTTCACATCGTGTGAGCTGGTGTGACTTTATCCGCATTTGTGAGGTTAGTCGCTCTTACTTTTAGGGATGCGGAAAAGCGAAGCCTTGCCACGGGCGAATGGGCTGTTACTGCGAGGCGCGTGCCCCTCGGCGGCCAGCGCATCGGGCCGCGCCCGCAAGGCCCACATCACGCCGGCCACCAGCAACACGATGCCTGCCAAGGTCTGCGGCTGCGGCCATTGCTGGCGCAGCACGAAGGCGTAGCTGAGGGCCGTCAGCGTTTCGAAAACGATCAGCTGCCCGGCGACCATTGGCGGCAGGCGCTGGCTGGCTTCGTTCCAGCACAGCGTGCCGAGCCACGACGCGAACAGGCCGATCGCGAACATCAGGCCGATGAAGGGGCCCGGCCGCGGCCCGAAAGGCATCGGAAAGGGATCGTGGGCCCAAACACTCCACATCAGCATGCCGGCATAGCCCAGGCAGGCCAGCGGCAAGGTGGCCAGGCCTTGCGCGGTGGCCCAGCTGCGCGGGCTGCGGTCGGGGTGGGCACGCAGCCATTGGGCGTTGCGGATCGGGTACCAGGTCCAGCAGACCACGGCGACCACGGCCAGCAGCCCGCCGAGGGCATAACGTGACCGGTCAGCGCCGGCTTGTTGCTGCAGGTGGGTGAACTCCACGTGGTTGACGAGGCCGATGCCGGCGGCGATCAGGCCCAGTGAAGGCACGAGCCGGAGCCAGGGCAGCGCAGCTTCGCGCGACGAGGCCGAGCGCAGGTTGGAGGCGATGGCCAGTACCACCGGCAAGGTGCCGATGATCATCGTCGGCAGTGGCCCGCCAGCCCGTTGAATGGCGCTGGCGAGGAACAGGTAATAGATGACGTTGCCGACCGCCGACAGCTTCAGCGCCTCGGTCCAGTCGGCACGGCTCAGCTCGCGCAGGCGGCGGCGGTCGAGCCAGCCGAGTGGCAGCGCGATCAGGCCGAAGGCGAGGTAGCGGCCGAAGGATTGCAGCGCGGCGGGGTATTCCGGCAGCATCAGCGGGCCGACGAACACCAGGCCCCACATCAGGCCAGCAGCAAGGGCGAAAGCAGTTCCGGTGAGCATCCCGCCAGTGTCGGCGCGATTGCGCCGGTTCCACAGCCCATGCTCGTTCGATGTGGGCCGCGCCGCAGTGGCCGTGGGCATGGTGGGCCGCGATGCTGGCTGGATTTCGAACGGCGTTTGTCTGAGCCGGATTCAAACCGGTGCCCCGTGGTCGGGGTGGGCTGTTGCGCCAAGGGTGATGGCCGGCCGCGCGCAGGCGTCTGCTGCAGAATCTGCGATGCTCGGGTGCCGTTCACCCCGCACGACTGTGACCGCATGACCTGGATGACCAAGACTGCGCCCGTTCAGATCGTTAGTTCGCCGGCTCCGCGGGCGCTTGAGCAGCGGCCGACGTTTGCTGAAGTCCTGGCGCTGTCTTTCCTGTTGCACGTGCTCGTGATCGTGTGGGTGGGCAGCACCTCGGGGGGCGCGCCAGACCTGCGCAGCAGTTCGGTCTGGGGCCCGCTGACGGTGACGCTGAGCGGTGAGCCGGGGGTGGCCCGCAAGAACGAACCCAGCCCGGTGCCTGAGCCAGCGCCCGCCGCACCGGTGGCGGACAAGCCGGCATGGGCAGCGGCGACTGCAGCGCCTGAGCGCACGCCAACGACACCGGCCTCCACGACGCCCGCGCCTGCTGAGGCGGCCAGGCCTTCTCCCTCCCCACCCGAGCCACCAGCGCCCCCGGAAGCCCCGCCCACAGAGACCACCACGGTCATCGTCAACCCAGCTCCGGCCGCCGCAACTCCCGAGCCCCCGGCCGTCAACCCCGAGCCCGCGCCGCCGCCACAGGCTCTCCCTCCAGCAGCCGCTCCAGTGGTCCCTGAGGCACCCGCCATCGATCTTGCGGAAGTGAGGACGCTGGCGCCATTGCCCTTGCCGGCCGGCCCGATTCCGTTGCCGCTGAGCTCGGCAAAGATCGAGCGCGGGCCGGGCCGCATCAAGCTGCTGCCTCGCCCTGCGCCGGTCGTTCAAGTGCCAGCCTTGGCTGCGTCGGTACCGGCAGGCGCGGCCAGTGCGACTGTCGGGGCGACCATCGGCGCACAGGCCAAGGCGCCGGCACCTGCTGCCGAAAGTGCGGCGGCTTCCGCGGTGCCGCCTCTCGTGCCTGCGTCCAGGACAGAGCCCCATGCTGCCGCGCCGTTAGCACCTCTCGCGATGCCAGCAGAACCTGCGCCTGCGAAGGTCGAACCCGTGCCTACCCCGCCCCCCGTACCCGTACCTGTACCGGCCCCGCCACCCATCACCAGCCCGGTTGAACCGGTGCAGCCCAAGGCCGCCCCCGAGGTCCGCGTGGTAGCGCCAGAGAAGAGCGCGGCGCCACCGGCCGCTGCCCAGTCGCCGATGCCGGTCGAAGCCGCCACGCCGGCGACGCGGCCTTCTGTGAACGCGGGCGTGCAGCCG
>CAHJWV010000560.1 GCA_903643055.1 Burkholderiales bacterium
CGCAGGACACTGCCCGATGAGCATCCAGACCGATGATTTCGCTGCCCCGCCTCGCCGTGGCGGCGGCGAAGCGCCTGCAGACAAACGCGTGATCAGCGCGGTGCCGACCTCGCCCAACGAAGAAGCCATCGAGCGCGCGCTGCGCCCGAAAGGCTTGGCGGAATACGTGGGTCAGACCAAGGCGCGCGAGCAACTGGAGATCTTCATCGGCGCGGCCAAGATGCGCGCCGAGGCGATGGACCATGTGCTGCTTTTCGGCCCACCGGGGCTGGGCAAGACGACCCTCAGCCACATCATCGCCAACGAGTTGGGCGTCAACCTGCGCCAGACCTCCGGCCCGGTGCTGGAAAAGCCGAAAGACCTGGCAGCGATTCTGACCAACCTCGAACGCAACGATGTGCTCTTCATCGATGAAATTCACCGCCTGTCACCGGTGGTCGAGGAGATTCTTTACCCGGCGCTCGAGGACTATCAGATCGACATCATGATCGGCGAAGGCCCCGCCGCGCGCTCCATCAAGCTCGATCTGCAGCCCTTCACGCTGGTGGGCGCCACCACGCGTGCCGGCATGCTGACCAACCCGCTGCGCGACCGCTTCGGCATCGTCGCGCGGCTGGAGTTCTATACCGCCGAAGAACTGGCGCGCATCGTTCACCGCTCGGCCAGCCTGCTGAATGTGCCGACCGATGCGGAAGGCGCGTTCGAAATCGCCCGCCGTTCGCGCGGCACGCCGCGCATCGCCAATCGCCTGCTGCGCCGCGTGCGTGACTACGCCGACGTGAAGGGCGATGGTCGGATCTTCAAAGGGCTGGCCGACAAGGCTTTGGCGATGCTCGATGTCGACCCGCAAGGCTTCGACGTGATGGACCGCAAGCTGCTCGAAGCGGTGATCCACCGATTCGATGGCGGCCCGGTGGGGCTGGACAACGTGGCGGCGGCGATCGGCGAAGAGCGCGAAACGATCGAAGACGTCATTGAGCCTTACCTGATTCAGCAAGGCTTTCTGCAACGCACGCCCCGCGGGCGCATTGCCACGCTCGCAGCCTACCGGCACCTGGGCGTGACCCCGCCCAAGACGGCCAGCGATCTGTTCGACGTCTGACCTCACACTGGAGCGGCATGCTTTCGCGGATGCCGCGGCTTGGTCAGATCAGGTCTTCAACCGCCAGCCAGTGGTATTTGACTGCGGTGCGCGCGCCGAAACGCTGCGCCACATCCGCCACACGCTGCACATGGGCGCTGTCGGGTGCATACACCATCAGCCAGTGGCAGCCTTCGCGTGACAACGCCTGGTAACGCCGCATCAAGGTCACCTCATAGCCGAAGCCTGCAAAGTCGCTTGCATGCGCAAGCATGTCTTCCATCTGGGCGTGGGATTCTGCAGCGCTGTAATGAAGCAGGTCTTCGTCATCGAAGCCGGCGTCACGAAGCGCGCTGATCACCGCATGCTCGCTGGCTTGCGATGGCAACGCCACCACCACATGCCCGACTGGCATGTAGGTACCGAGCGACTGAGGCCGATCGGCTTTGGTCATCCGCTTGATCGTCATGCAAATCTCCTGACAAGACCGTTGGGCTTCTCTCAACAAGTCTAGGCGGTGCTTTGCAGGCGTCAACAATTGGACAGGCGGGCCTTTTTGTCAGTGCAGGTATCAGGTCAGAGTGAGTGCATATCAGGCGCTTCGTCCAAGCATCACCGCACCATCGCTGCTTTCATCGAGCGCGACCTCATCAAGGTGAGAGGTGTCGCTCCAACCGATCAGCGTGAATCCGCCCGCGGCATACAGCAACCGATTGATGCTCGCATTGCCTACTTGCCAGGTGCGTGGGGCCTGCAGGTCGACACGAGAGGCTGCGCGATACAGGCAATCCATCACCCCGCCGTGTGCCACCAGCGCAATCGTCTGCCCGGGGTGAGCCGCGGCCAGCCGCGTCGCCGTGCTCACACAACGGTCATAGAAGTCCTGCAGCACTTCGCCGCCTTGCGGCCCGAAATCGGGCTCGCGCTTGCGCCAGCGCAGCGATTCTTCGGGCCAGCGGGCTTCGATTTCCTTGAAAGAGCTGCCCTCGAAAACGCCGAAGCCTCGCTCGCGCAGGCCAATGTCGATCGTGACCGACAGGCCCGCACCCAATGCCACCGATTCAGCCGTTTGATAAGCCCGCAGCAGGTCGCTGGCGTAGACGGCGCTCAGCCCTTCATCGGCCACCGCCGCCGCCAGGCGATGCGCTTGCCAGCGGCCGCGTTCGTTGAGCGGAATGTCGAGTTGGCCTTGGATTCGAGTGTCGACATTCCAGTCGGTTTCACCATGGCGAATGGCGAGGACGCGGGTGGCTTGCTCCATCAGAGAAGTCGCCTGTTCAAGGTGTAAGTACCGGAATGCGTGGCCTCGGCCAGCACATGTGGAAAGATCGCTTCGCGGACCTGGGCGCCACCGAATACGCCATCGATCGGCGCACGCGGGACCGATAGCGCATACAGCGTTAAAACATAGTGATGGACCAGCGAGTCGTTGAAGGGTGGGAACGGGCCGTCGTAGCCGAAGTAAGAGCCGGCCATATCAGCGTTGGAGGAAAACCAGCCCGTGTAGTCATTCAGGCCTTGCCGTGCACCATGCGCCGTTGCCGGGCCGGGCTTGCCATGCGGCGTGAAGCCGTGGCTGAATTCGCCTTCGGCCAATTGCTGCAAGCCGGTAGGCAGGTCGACCAGCACCCAATGGAAGAAGTCGACGCGAGGCAGATCGCTCGGCACTTCACGCCCGGCCTGATTGACGTCATCGCCGCGGCTGGGCACATCGAAATCGTGGCAGATCAACGCAAACGACTGGGTGTCGGTCGGCACTTCGCTCCAGGCCAGATGCGGGCTGATGTTGTCGGAAAACACGGCGCCGCCCGCGCCATCGGGTTGGCCTGCCGCAAACCGGGTCGGTATGCGGTCCCCGTCGATCCAGCTGTTGCTCCACAGTTTCATGCGTCTCTCTCGTCTCGTGGTGCGCCCGCGGTGCGGGTCTTTAGACTCCCCAAACAATGTCTTCACCAGCGCCATGCGCGCGCTTCATCATCTCCAGCAAGGGCCAGGCCCGCTGCCGCAAACTGACGCCTTCACGGCGAGATGACGATGGCTCGTCTTTGTCGTCTTTTTCTGAAGCCTTGCCGGCGGCAGCCTCGTCCGCCGAGATCGCTTGCTCTAGCGCGTCCATCGCTGCCGGCATCACCGCCGACTCGATGATGCCTTTGGCCGAAGGCTCCCTGCCGATGAGACGCAGCACCTGATCGCCGCCTGGAGCCATCATGATCACATCGCTTGCGGCCTTGGATTTGAACTTGTAGATCATCGCGCGTAAGCCCTTCGGAGCAGTCGAGGATAGCGATTGTGCGCCGGGCCCAAGTACATCAAGGCTTTCACGCAGCCGCCGTGACGGGCGCAGGCCGTGATCATCGGAATGTCAACGGCCCATGGAAGGCCATCTATTGATCGACATGGGCAGGCGGCAACCGCCGCGCGGTGAACCCGCGAAGGGGCTGGCTTACGAGCGCAAAAGCCGCACAGAAGGCGCTTCTGCGCGCACGACGGCTTCCAGCTTGGCCTCAAAGCCCGAGGTGTCGAGTGCAGGTGCGAAAAGAAAGCCCTGGAATTCATCGCAGCCTGCATCAAGCAAAAACTGCCGCTGAGACTCGGTTTCCACGCCTTCGGCGATCACCCGAAGGTTCATCGCGCGGCCCAGTTGCACGATCGCATTGACGATCGCTACATCACCGCCATCGCCCGGCAGGTTCTTGATGAAGCTGCGGTCGATCTTCAATCGATCGATCGGAAAACGCTTCAGGTAGGCCAGGCTCGAATAGCCGGTACCGAAGTCATCGATCGCCATCAGCACACCGAGTTGCTCCAGCGCCTGCAGGCGATGCAGCGCATCTTGTGCGTCGTGGATCAGGATCGATTCAGTGAGCTCCAACTCCAGAAGCTCCGCAGGCAAGGCCGCGGAACTCAGTTCATTGGCGACGCGCTCGATGAAATCCGGCTGTTGAAACTGAAGCGCCGACACGTTGATCGAGACCGGGATCGAAAGCCCGCTTGCGCGCCAAAGGGCTGCCTGACGCACCGCCTCAGACAAAACCCAATCACCGATCGGAATGATGAAACCGCTTTCTTCGGCCACCGGAATGAATTCGCTCGGGGCGATTTCGCCCAGCTCCGGATCGGTCCAGCGAATCAACGCTTCGGCCCCGATCACACGACCGGTCTTCAGATCAATCTGCGGCTGGTAATGCAGGCGAAACAAGCCACTGCTCAGCGCCTGACGCATCGCGTGGTCGATCTGCATCTGTGATCTGAAGGTCACATCCCGGTGCGGCTGATGGAAGCGGAAGCTGGCGCGCCCCGCTTCCTTGACGCGATGCATCGCAGCGTCAGCGCGGCGCATTAACTCGTCCTGGGTCGTGCCGTCGTTCGGGCACAGCGCCACACCAATGCTGCAAGTCACCGTGAAGTTAACGTCATCGAGCGTGAAGGGCCGGGCCATCGCCTCGATGACACGGCGCGCCGTGACTTCGGCACCGGCCACATCGGCCTGATGAACCAGCAACACGAATTCATCACCGCCCAGGCGGGCAATGGTGTCGACCGCACGCAGGCAGGCTTTGACGCGCTCAGTGACTTCAAGCAACACGCGATCGCCAAAGCCCAGACCCAAGGTGTCATTGATGTGCTTGAAGCGGTCGAGATTGAGCACCATCAACGCAAAAGGCTGACCATTGCGCTGCGCCATCGCCAACGCAAACTCGATGCGATCGGCCAGCAAGCGACGATTGGGCAAGCCGGTCAACGCGTCGGTGTGAGAAAGTTCTTCGATGCGGCGCGTCGCGGCCAGCTTCTCGCTGATGTCTCGAAATGAGAACACCCGCCCTACCGGTTGACCGCGGCTGCTCTGCGGCAAAGTCACCCGTTCGATGACCTTGCCGGAATGCAGCGTGATCACATCGGTCGTCTGAAGCAATGCTGCATCGTTGATGGCATTCAGGCGGCGGGAATAGTCTTCGCCATCGCTGACCGCACGGCGCATCCAAGCCTGCACGGCACGACCGTCACGCTGCGTCAACAGCTCGTCCGGCAAGCCCCACAAAGTTGCGAATCGACGATTGAAATTGCGGATCGCGCCGCCGAGATCGGTAACCAGAATGCCATCGGCCGTTGACTCCAGCGTGGCACGCAATTCGGCCACGCTCGATTCGAGTTGCTCTTCCGCGGCGCGCTGCGCCCGGCGGTCTTGCACCGCGACCACAAACACATCGTCCGTCGCCGCGTGTGCGCCCATGCGGCTCACGCGGCGAGATACCGGGATGATCGAACCATCAAATCGCCGCACCAACGTTTCCGACAGGATGTGGTCAGTCAGTCCTTCAGCCGCTTCTCGCCAAAAGATAACGTCTTCGACACTGGCACTCACGTCCATCACCGATCGTCCGCGCAAAGCCCATGCGTCTACGCCAAGCAGCGTGCCTGCGGCTGTGTTCGCCGAGAGAATCTGCTGGGTCTGTGCGTCGACCAGCCAGACCGGATCGAGAAGACTCTCGATCAGTGCTGACCACAGGTCGACCGCAGCCGATGGCACGGCAGCCACCGTCACGCGGGCTGCTCCTGCAGCACCGTGTCGGGCTCGAAGAAATAAGCGACGCGCGGGCGCGGCGACAGATAGTTGAGCGATTCCGCCGGCAGCTGATGAGGCTTCAGGCTTCGTCGAATGCCCAACCGAGGATCACTTTCCAGATTGAGCACCAGCGCTTCATCGCGTGGCACCCGAGCTTCATGAACCAACACCCGCGGCTTCAATGGCCGCGTGGAGTTGACCGAGACCACCAACGCAAAGCGATCGTCGGTGAGCTGCACCGTCGAGCCCGGCGGATAGACACCCATCATGCGGATGAACGCACCGAGGATGGCGGTGTCATAGCGGCTCTTTCCCTGAGCAAACAAAAGTGAAAGGGCTTCGTGCGGCGTTATCGCCCGCGACGGAACATGCGGGTTGCACAGATTGTCATACCGGTTGACCAACGAGACGATGCGAGCCGCCGTCGTCATGCGATCGCTGTTGAGCTTCAATGGAAAACCGCTGCCATCGGCATGCTCGTGATGCTGCGCAATCACCAAGGTCGCACCTGACTTCAGGCCCATGCGTTTGGCCACCGTCACTCCATGTGCCACATGCTCCTGATAGAACTGCGTCTCAGCGCTAGTGAAATGCTCTTCCCGGTGGCGCACCCGCTCAGGCAATTCG